>JAFPJV010000046.1 GCA_017425065.1 Paludibacteraceae bacterium | reverse complement strand
AGACCGGCTCTTTCAGAGCCTGATAGACCGTTGCACTGATAGACCGCTGCGCTGATAGACCGGCACTTGAAGTGCCTGATAGACTGATTCAGTATTCGTGACGATGCATACTCGGTCGATACTCTATCAGCCGAAGGCGGTCTATATTCTATCAGTGAGCGTAGCGAACGGTCTATACTCTATCAGTGAGCGTAGCGAACGGTCTATACTCTATCAGGCTCTGAAAGAGCCGGTCTACAAAAAAAATCGCTCATTCGGGCGATTTTTTTGTTTTCCCTCCTTGTTAATAGGCAAAAAAGCCCCAAAATGACAAAAAAATTAACAAATAGTAAAATATATTTGCATAATTGAAAAAATAGTTGTAATTTTGCCGACGTATTGGGTACAAAATGTTTTATTTTGTCGATTTCGGCTACGATACGTACGTCGAAATTGAACATTTTTTATGTGTTATTTGTACAGAATCAGGCAATTAAGTTTCTTGTAAATGGAGAAACGACATAAATGGAGAAACAACGAATTTGTTAAATATAAATATTTTAAAATTATGATTAAAAAATTTTACTTATCAATCTTAACCCTCATCATCCTGCTCACTTGCGGAGTAGGAAATGTATGGGGAGACGAGTTGACCGTTCATAATGGGACGTCAACAACTTTGTATGCGCCATTATATGGCTATTATGGAGATCAGTATATTCATACACAAATTATTTATCCTGCCGAATCTGTGATGAGTGGAAAAGACATCACATCGATGACTTTTTACATGAGTAGTAAAGGCAGCAAGGCTTTGACATCAGAGTTCCAAATTAGATTATGTGAGGTTGCTGACGCAACATTCTCAAGTACCTCTTGGAAGGATGTCAGTGGTGCCACCCTTGTTTACGAGGGTACCTTGGATTGTAATACAACGACAACAATGACTATTACTTTCCAAAATCCGTATTCGTATAGTGGCGGAAATTTGCTTTTTGATTTACAGTCAAAGACAAAGGGATCGTATACATCTTCTACAACTCCTAATTTTTTGGGGGAGAATATTAATGGCTCTACTTATAATTTCCTCTATAATCATAATGGCACCTCTATTGCTAGTATGACAACTGGTACTGCAGGTTATAAATTACCGAAAGTTACCTTTGTATATGAAGCAGCAGCTTCTTGCAAAAAACCGACAGGTCTGACCAAGAGTGCAGTAACAGCATCTTCTGCTTCATTTACATGGACGGCAGGAGGTGACGAAACTGAATGGCAATGGGTTTGTTTGCCCGCAGCATCTGCTGTTGATTGGAGCAGTCCTGCCGTACATACAGAGACTTCTGCTTCTGCTTCCGTCACGGGCTTGAGTGCACAAACAGATTACAAATTCTATGTACGTGCTAATTGCGGAAGTGATCAAAGTGCTGAGGTTGTTAAAGCATTCACTACTCCTTGCGCCGACTATGCAACTGCTGATCTTCCCTTTGAGCAGAATTTCAACGGATTGACCGCAGGAACGGGATTAATCCCTGATTGTTGGTCGAAAATTGCAAATGGTAATTACCCGTATATTTATAGTTCTGGAGGAGTAGATAACTCCAAAAGTTTGTATTTCTCAGGCGGAGCATCTGCTACTTCTTCTATCATTATTCTTCCCCATTTTGAAGCACCGACTAACACATTGGTGATTTCGTTGGCATATAAGAATAATTCAACGTATTCTTATTATGGACAGTTTATAATTGGTTATATGACCGATCCCGCTGATGCATCCACTTTTATGTCTTTGAAGGCTCTGGATCGGAATAATGTATGGTCTGAAGAAAACAAATTTGCTTTAACCGGCGCCCCGGAAAACTCGTATATTGCTATTCAGTATGGTGGAGGTTCATCCACTGGTTCTGCATACCTTGATAATATCAAGGTAGCCATTCCTTCGTCTTGTACAGATCCGTCTGAGGTGAACGCAGAAGTTACTTCTGCTACTTCGGCTACCGTTTCTTGGACGGAGAATGGTTCGGCTACAGCTTGGAATATCCAATATTCTACTGATAACTTTGCTACCCATACGGACGTTAACAACGTAACTACGAATCCGTATACGCTGAACGGCTTGACGGCTAACACGACATATAAAGTACGTGTACAAGCTAACTGCGGGGCTGAGCAGAGCGATTGGGTTGCTTCGGGTGAGTTTAAGACTCCTTGCGAGGGGGTTACCGGCATAGGCTGGAGCGAGGATTTTGAAACTGCTACTGCCGGTAGCGGCAAAATCCCTGATTGCTGGCAGAAAATAACCAATAACAATTCTTACCCGCAAGTAAGTAATAGTTCTTCTTACCAGAAGACGGGTAGTACAAAATGTTTATACTTCTATGGTGGTGTAACCGGTTCTTCGGAACAAATCGCTATTTTGCCTCCGTTTACTGAGGCTACCAATACATTGTATGTTACATTGGATTATAACAATGCATATTATGATAGTTATTGGGGAGAAACATATGATTATTCCGGTGACAATTATGGCCAATTGTCAATAGGATACGTAATTAATTCTACATTTACTCCACAAGAATCTTTGCCGCGAGTTAGTGCTTACGCTACTGCAAGTGTGGCATTGACCAATGCACCGGCAGGTTCACGTGTTGCAATTCGATATTCAGGAGGTTCAATTGCTGGATATTTGTTCGTAGATAATATCTCGATTTCTGCTATTCCTTCATGTGTGGCTCCGTCTGGTGTCGCTGGTTCTGCTTCTGCATATAACCAAGCATCTATCTCATGGACGGCTAACGGTAACGAGAGCGCATGGAAAATTCACTACTCTTCGGATAACGGTGAGAACTGGAGTGATGAAATTGCAGCTAACACCAATCCGTTTACATTGACCGGATTAAGCGCTAATACAGATTATATTGTGCAAGTGAAAGCTCTTTGCGGCGGTGAAGATGTAAGTAGTTGGAGTGGCTCTTCTGCTCCGTTCTCGACGCCTTGTGCTCCTGTTGATGCAAGCGACTTTAGCGAGACAATGGAGAATGCTACTGCCACTGTAGGTCATTTGCCTGACTGCTGGCAGTATAGAGAAAAATATGGTTCCGGCATTCCGTATGTTTACAATGGTAGTTATTATGCGTATGCAGGTAGCCAGTGCCTCTATTTCCAAGGCGGTGTTGATGAATCTTCGGAGCAGAGTGTTCTCTTGCCTGAGATGAATCAGCCTTTGAACGGTTTGACGCTTGAATTCTACTATAAAGATGCAGAAAGTGCCTGGTCTACAAACGCGAAATTCACGGTAGGCTACATCGCTGCGGATGGTACAACGTTTGTTCCTATTGAGACGCTCAATTATGCAGAAAGTTACACGAAATATACGAAAGATTTGTCTGCTCTTCCTGCGGATGCAAAATGCTTAGCTATCCGTTTCGCAGGCGGTGAATCTACCGCATATGGCTATATTGACAACGTACGTGTTTATCCGACGCCGACCTGTGCTGCACCGACCGGTGTAACTGTTTCCAATGTAACCGCTACTACGGCTGATGTCGCTTGGACAGAAAATAACGGTGCAACCGCATGGAAGATCCAACTTTCCAATGATGGCTCTACATGGGGTGACGCAATTAGCGTAAGCGCTAATCCTTATACTTTAGAAAACCTGACTCCGAACCACACGACCTATTATGTTCGCGTGAAGACTATTTGCGGCGCAAGTGATGAGAGCCCGTGGAGCGAGGCATCTGCTTCGTTCGAAACGGAATGTGCTGCTGCTTCACTGCCATTTAACGAAAGCTTTGGTGCAGATCTTGGTTGCTGGACAAAGGAAAGTTGCTACTCATCTACCGGATTGTATAATGGAGCATTTAGATTCTACTATAATGGTTACGGTCAGAATCCTCCGCAGTATTTGATCTCTCCGGAGATTGATACGGATAACAAGGAAGTAACAGTTGAATTTGATTACTATGCAGAAAGTTCCGGCTATCCAGAGACCTTCCATGTAGGTTACTCTACTACTACCAAAGAAGTTGCTGCCTTTACTTGGGGCGCAGAAGTAACGGCTACCAATACAAGTGCAAATACATTGAGATATTCGGAGAACCTGCCCGCAGGCGTTAAGTTTATTGCTATCAAGCATACTTCAGATGACAAGTACTATCTCTACATTGATAACTTCTCTGTTACGGAGTACATCGCTCCTGCATGCCCGAGCGTGGTTGCCTCTACTCTTGCTGCAAGCGATGTAACAGCAAATACCGCTACCGTTTCTTGGACGGTTGCTAACGAAGAGACTGCTTGGAATCTCCAATACAAGGCTGCAGGTGCTGCAGACTGGAGCTCTATTATCCCTGTAGCAACAACTCCGTCACACAACTTGACAAGTCTTGCTGCTAATACCTTATATTACGTACGCGTGCAGGCTGACTGCGGTGGTGACCAGAGTGAATGGACTGCTGACGATGCCTTCTCGTTCCGTACGGACTGCGAACAGCAAGTTGTATCCGATGCTTCGCCTTGGAGTTACGGCTTTGAGGATACAGAAGATGGATCCGTGCCTGCTTGCTGGGATCGTACAGAGCCATATGCAAACTATGGATATCCGGCTGTAGCAGAGTATTCGTACTATGCACAAAGCGGTGATAAGTACCTCTATTTCAGAACTCCGGGACGTAGCGGTTCTTCTTATACCGAGGATGCTATCCTGCCGGTATTCAATACGGAAATCAAGAATCTGAAAGTATCGTTCTCATATTTCCATGCTGCTGCAACTTCTAACTACGGTCAATTGGCTATCGGTTATGTAGATCCTTCTAATGCTAACGCCTTTACGCAAGTAGGTGACTTGGTGCCGCAAGTTGAAGACTATACTTTGATAGAGCGCGAAATGCCGAATGATGCTCCGGACGGCGCACGTATCGCTATCCGTTGTATCGGTAGTACCAAAGGTAGCAGTTACACAACAACCGTTTATGTGGATGACATTCAAGTTAGCCTCAAACCGTCTTGCTACACGCCGACCGAACTGGCAGCTGCCGCTACTTCTGACGGTGCTGTCATCACTTGGACGGATGACGCGGCAAGCAAATGGAACCTGCGTTATCGTCAGGTAGCCGAACCCGAAGTGGATTGGATCCCTGCCAACAACAAGACAAGCGGCTTCGCACTGACCGGACTGACGCCCAATACAGAGTATGAAGTACAAGTACAGGCTGATTGCGAAGGCGACGGCACGAGTGCATGGAGTGCATCCGTAACGTTTACGCCGGTTTGCAACGCACCGTCGGCTTTGACCGTAACGGCTCGCACGCAAAGTTCTGCTACCTTCTCTTGGACAAGTAGCGAGAGCACTTGGGTACTGCAATACAAGGCTGCTGATGCCGCATGGGACGCAGCAACGGATGTGAACGTAAATGCTAATCCGTTCACGTTGACCGGACTTTCTGCCGGTACGACCTACAACGCACGAATCCAGTCGGCTTGCGGTAGCGACTTCTCGAATGTTGTCGAGTTCACCACATGGTGCGATTCCAAACTGAGCTTGCCGGTTGAACTCACAAGCTTCAGCGCAATTCCTGCATGTTGGGAGGAAAGTCCTGCCGGAGCAGTAGAGGTCGCAAATAGCAAGTTGTGCTTCGTTGGCGAAGGCGAGCGTTTCCTCTACCTGCCGATGACGGACATCAACTTGAATCTGCTGTCCGTAACCTTGACCTTCAGCGGAAGTCTTGATTTAGGTTATATATCTGAACCTAACGGTGCGTTCACGTCATTGGTTGAAGGTGCTGTTAGTGGAACAGAATATGATCTGGCTTCTTTGGCACCTGCGGCTCCGGAATATCTGGCTATCCGTTACAACGGCGCAAGCAGTCTGGCACAGTCTGCCATTTCCGCTGTTTCGATCCGCAGAACTCCGAGTTGCCTGATGCCGTCAGACGTAGCAGCGGGAAGCATCACTTCTTCGAGTGCTTCTATCAGTTGGACTGCCGGTGGTACTGAGACCGCTTGGAACCTCCAGTACAAGAAGAACGGCGCTGCCGATTGGAACAATGTGGCAGTAAGCACGAATCCGTTCACGCTCTCCGGCCTTGAGCAAGGTACTAATTATAAGGTACGCGTGCAGGCTGCGTGCGCGGGCGAAGACCTGAGCGACTGGAGCGACGAAGCATCGTTCACCACGGAATGTGCAACGATTGCCTCTATCCCATGGGATGCAGACTTCACCTTCGGTAGCAGTCTCTCCGCTTGCTGGACTGTCTATAGCGAAAGTTCTTCCGATTGGTATAAGCCAACTATCACCAGCAGCGGCTTGCAGATCCCGGGCGGCAACAGTGGAAAGGGCAACCTCGTCATCCTGCCTGCGTTCAGCGCAAGTCTCACAGGTGCAACCATCACGCTCCGCTACAGTTGCGACAATGGCGCCGGACATGCTACTCCGCAGATCGGCTACGTAACCGACAAGAGCGACCAGACGACCTTCAACGTACTGACGGACGGCGAGAACGTGATAGGTGACTTGGAGAAGAGCAACAGCTTCAAGACCGTTTATCTGCCGCTGAGCGCACTGCCCGCTGAGGCAAGCAACCTCGCTATCCGCTACGCAGACGGTACGAGCGAAGGCAATCTCACGATCAACGAGTTCCGTATCTCGCACGTAGAGATATTCGAGGATCTGGCAGATGCAGAGAACGTATCGCGTTTGGAAGCCTTGAAATCAGCCGGACTGATAGACGTCGTTCTGGAACGTCCCATCCTGCAAAACGGTGACTACAACACGATCTGCCTGCCGTTCAGCCTGAGCGCAACGCAATTGGCAGCCGCCAAGTGCCCGCTCAACGGATTCGAGGTACGCGAGTACGACCATTCGGATGTTGACCTCACGAACAACCAAGTGGACATCTATCTGCAGACCGTTGGCGAGATAGAGGCCGGCAAGGCATGCTTCGTTCGCCTGAAGAACGGATCGGGTGAGCCGAAGACGATGGCTGACTTCCGCGACGTGACAATCTCTACAAATGTGATAACGCCTGTAGATGACGCTGCGGCGGGTATTCACCTGATCGGTGTATTCGATCCGCATACCCTGCTCGGTGGCGATCCGAAGAACTTGTACCTATCGACAGGCAACGGACTCAAATATCCGTCTGCTGATGCAGTCATGAAGGGCTTCCGTGCATACTTCAGCGTGGATGAAGGCGGCAACGCACTGCCGGCTATCCGTCGCGGAGCAGTAGTTCGCATCGTAGAGCAGCACAACGCAGCGACAGGAGTGGACGAAGTACAACGTAGCAATGTACAATGTACGAAGATCCTGGAAGGAAATCAGGTGATCATTATCCGCAATGGTGTGAAATATACCATCCAAGGACAGAAGATACAATAATGTTTGATGTATGATGTATTATGTTTAATGTATAAAAATGTGATAGTTATGAAAACGAAACAATATATCCAGCCGTCGATTGACGTAACAGACATTCAATTCTGTTCCACCATATGTGTTTCTCCGACTCCATCACCGGATCTGCATTTCGATGGAGTAGGGGATGGAAGCGATATGTACTGATCCTTCGCGCAGAAGCGTTAATATAGCAAAATGGTGCATTTTGTTGACAAATTGTCGCAAAGTGCACCTTTTTGTATAATATGTTTGCATATATGCGAAAAAAGTTGTAATTTTGCGGCGGAATTTTGTTTATTTCGGTGGATAAGGTGCTCCGGAACCGACAAAATAGATATAAAAGTCGAAGTATTAATTAAAGTCTGTTATAAGGTATGAAAAGATTTACCTCTTTTTTCGTTGTATGTATTGCCCTTCTCTGGGGCTTTTGTGGTAATGCTAGAGCGGCAACGTGGACATATGCGAGCGATGCACCAACTACAAATGAATATATTCCGATCTATGGATATTGGGCCGATAATAATCAGCATATACAGTTTATTTACCCTAAAAGTGCCATTTCTGATTTGGCAGACGCAGAGATTACTGGATTGAAGTTCTATACTAACGCGGGATATGATTCGTATAACTTCGAAAAAAACGGTAATAAACCTACATATGTGATTACACTTTTGGAGGTTGCAAATTCATCTTTGGGAACAGACTTTAAGCCTATTACCGGAGGTCAGCAGGTGTTTAGTGGGCAAATGACCATTTCCAGTTCGCAAAGAAGTGTGAGTTGGAGCACACCTTTTGTCTATTCAGGAACAGGGCACTTATTGGTTGATATTCAATACACCACAGCAGGAGGTTATGGAAGAGTATATTTCCAAGGAAAAATGGTTGCTAATGCCGCCAGATATCAATATGGTAGCAACTCTGCAGCAGTACAAAATTTCCTACCAAAAACGACTTTTACTTATACTCCCGGTGCAGCGCCGACCTGCCCTAAACCGGGCGCACCATCTGCATCTAGTATAGACGATGAAAGTGCGACGATTACTTGGACTGCAGGTGGGACAGAAGGTTCTTGGAACTTCCGATACAAAGCATCTTCAGCGGCAGTATGGACAACTATTAATGGCTTGACAAACAGAACATACGATTTATCAGGTCTTTCTGCTAATACCTTGTATAATGTAGAAGTGCAGGCTGATTGTGGTGGTGGAGATTTAAGTGATTGGAAAGCTGGAACCTTCCAAACAGCTTGTGGATTTATTCGAAGTCTGCCGTGGAATAGCGATGCGGCCTTTGCAGCGACAACGACTAATTATGCGATACCTGAATGTTGGAGTAGGGCTATAACATCCTATTATTCTAATCCGGGAATGATGTCCAGCGGTTCATATATGCAATTTTCAGGAAATAATAATAAGGACAATAAAGATAAGAATATGGCTATTATTGTTCTCCCGAAATTTACCACAGACATTAAAAATTTAAAAGTGACAATAGAATATAGTACTGCAAGTACAGGAGGTGGATATCCTCAATTCTTCCTTGGATACATATTGGAGTCGGAGATGTCTGATGCCACTAAATTTCATTCCTTACAAACGCTTCCGAAAACAAGTGGCGTTGGTACTTATACTACTTCTACTCCATTCACGTTGTCCGGTGCGACGAGTGGGGCGCGCGTAGCCATTTGTTATAATAACCAGACCACAACAAGTACTTCCTCCAGTGTTACAGTCAGAGAAGGACGGATTAAAAAAATTATAGTTGAAGCTGTCCAAGACTGCAACATGCCGCAGAGTGTTACCTGCACGGGTACGACAGGCACAACGGCCTCGTTCAGTTGGACAGCACGGGCGGGTGTGCCGACGTACCAATATTGCGTAGTAGCACGTGACGCGGCTGCCGATTGGAGCGGAAACTTGACAACAAACACCAATTCGTGTACTGCTACAGGCTTGTCGGCTTCTACCAACTATGATTTCTATGTGAAGTGTGTCTGCGGCGGCGGAGTAGCCGGCCCGGTTCAGTTCACTACAGATGCAGCATGTCCGTCGGTCACAGGCGTGACGCTGTCCAATAAGGTGTTTAATGGTGTGACCGTCAACTGGACGACCAGTAGTGCTACAAATTGTGACGTGCGCTATAAAGCCGGTTCAGGTGCGTGGAATACCGCTGGAACAGATATATCTGCGACATCCAAAGCCATTACCGGTTTGAGCGTCGGTACCACATACACCTTTGAGGTGAAGCCTTCATGTAGTGCGGACGGCTGGGTGGCTGCAGGCGAGACCTATACTCCGACCTGTCCGGCGGTAGGTGCCCTTACAATATCCGGTGAGAGATATAACGGTGTTACTGTCAGTTGGAGTGCTGTTGCCGGCATTTCGACCTACAACTTGCGGTATCGCAAAGGTTCTGATTCGTGGACAACGGTAAATGATATAGCCGCATTGACATATACTATTTCTTCCGGCTTGGTAACGAATCAGGAATACACGATTGAGGTACAGACGGAGTGCGAAGGCAGTTGGTCTTCCACTACCTATACGCCGACGGCTCCGGCACCAACTGTGGCCGGAGCAAACTCCATCACGGAAACGAGTATATCGGCTGTATGTACCGATATGTCTGGTAACGGTGCAACCGGTCACCAGTATATCCTTGTTGCTCGTGGTGCAGCAGAAGACTGGTCAAGCCCTAATGCCTTGAATCCTGCAGGAACCAGTGTTACCGGACTTACGATAGGTACGAAATATGATCTCTATGTGCGCGCCGTATATGGTGGCATATATAGTGCCAGTACAAAGAAATCGTTTGCTACAAAAATTAATGCTCCGACTGGATTGACCCGAGGTGCACTTACTTCTACTTCCGTAGTTTTCAGTTGGACGGCAGGTGGCGGCGCAACGCAATACCAATGTCTGTGCCTGCCGTCAGCCACTACTCCTACTGAGTCCAATTGGAGCAGTTCGACGCTTGTTAATACCACTTCGGTCACAATGACAGGATTGACAGCAAACACCTCTTACAAATTCCACGTGCGCGCTATCTGTAATGATACAGTCAGTGCTAAGGTTTCCAGTTCGGCATTCACCACGCCCTGCGGAACAGAGGATATACCTTATAGTGCAAATTTCAATTCTAATGCGACAAAACCGGCATGTTGGACATGTGATAGATGGTCAAGCGAGGCAGGATATTGGTACACATATTTAATAGAGGGTACTAACTATGGGTTACGGTATTATGGAAATAATACTTCACAAACAGCGGACATACAAACTCCCTCTATCTATTTGTCTGATAAAGCAGATTTGACGTTTAATTATTCAAATAATTATAGTAAACATCCAATTCCATCTTCTGTAATCATATCTAACGGAGTTACGACAAAAACAGTAGATTTGCCCACGACTGCAAATAGTACTTTGACCTCTTACACCATTGATTTATCCAATGTCAGTGGCACGGACTTTACAGGAACAACAGTAACAATTACATTTAGAGGCTCTGCGTCATCCAATGCTTCGTATAGTTATTTTATATTGGATGATGTGTCTATTACAGCAAAAACTTGTACCCCCCCGACTGCCAACGCCGTTTCGTCGATTACCTCCAACAGTGCTGTTATCACATGGACGGACAGCCGTGCAGAAGAATGGAGTGTGCGCTACCGCACTTACAATGTGGGAGAGTGGACCGTCGTCAACAACCTGACGGTTAAATCCTATACAATGACCGGCCTGAGTCCGGAGACTGAATATGAGGTTCAGGTGCGTAATGACTGTTCGGCATCAAGCAGCAGTTGGACGGATTCGAACCGCTTCACCACTACATCTCTGTGTCCGACACCATCCGGTCTTACCAATACCAACACAACCTATAACAGCGTGACGGTCACTTGGACTGCCGGAGGTGATGAGACTGGTTGGAACGTACAGACCAAGCCGGACGGAGGCAGTTGGTCCGCATCTACTCATGTGGCATCCGCCTCATACGTAATGAGCGGACTGACTCCGGGTACTACGTATCATTACCGCGTACAAGCGGACTGCGGAGGCGCTTGGGTAGAAGGAACCTATACTCCTGTATGTCCCACTATAACGGCTATTACGCTTACCAATGAGACAGTTACCGGAGTACACGTCAATTGGACGCTAAGCGGAGGAAATGTACCTTGCAGCGTGCGGTATAGAAGTGCACTTGAACTACTCATATGGCACACAGCGGTTAGTGATACAGAGGAAACCTCATGTGCTATCAGTGGATTGACACCCGACGTAGAGTATCAAATTCAAGTGAAAACGGCTTGCGGCGACTGGATGGACGCAGAGAATTACACTCCGCGTATTCTGCCTCCAACGCCTACAATCACTGCCTATGACGGTTCCGTCAAGGTAACATGGAACAACGTGTTGCTGGCATCCGGATATCAATATGTAGTGGTGCCGAGAGATGCTGCGCATAGTTGGAGCAGTGCTGTTTCGGTAGCAACTAACCCAACGGATGCCAATCCGCTGATTATAAGTGGCCTGTCTGCCGGCACCGCGTATGACTTGTATGTCCGTACAATCTACGGCTTGGTACCGAGTCTGGAGCGAAAAGAGCCTTTTGCAACTATCACGATGGCACCTGTCGGTCTTACCAATACGGACCTAACGTCCACAACCGCTTCATTTACATGGAATAAGGCTGCCAATAGTTCGGCAACGCAGTTCCAATGGGCATGCAAACCGGGCAGCACTGCGCCTTCCGCTGGCGACTGGAGCGAACCTCTCGGTACGGATGTGCGTAACTATACGGTGACTGATTTGAATGATGGAGCGGATTACACCTTCTATGTCCGTACGTACTACAGCGAAGGTGTGTATAGTTCTGCCGTTTCACTGGCTTTCACTACGGAATGTGGCATCAAACAACTCGACTATATCGAGAACTTCGAAGGTGGCAACCCGCCATGTTGGACTACCACATTAGAGGAATGGAGTACAGGAGGCAACCGATGGAGTGTATATGATGATGAAGGACACCAAATGCGGTTCAATGCAAATACGAACTCCGCAACTATCAACTACCTCATTATGCCGCAAATATATCTGTTCACTGAAGCCTTACTGTCCTTCCGAGTTAAGAATGTATATTATCCTGTCAGTTCTCCCGAATATGTACAAGGATTTGTGGTTGTCACAGATGGCGAAACAGAAAGGCAGTTTAGCTTGATTAATGCCAGTTCCTTCACCAAGCAAACGATTGATTTGGCAGAGTTTGCAGGCAAAACGGTTACTATCAAATTCTACTCACCCGACAAACTGACTCATACCGCTTTCCTTGAACTGGACGATGTGGCGGTAAAAGCGGTTGAAACGTGGATATTTACCAATAATACCGGCGACGGTCTCTGGACTACGAAAGGAAACTGGGACAAAGGTATCAGGGAAGACCGCATACCGACTATAACGGATGATGTTTCCATCCGCAAGCCTGCTACGGTGAATGACGAGCATGCGACTGCCAAGAGTATTGTCATTGATCATAGTAATGGCAACACAGGTAAAATAACTATCCCGGCGCTCAAGGGACTTGAGGTGGCGGGTACCATACAACTGAACACCGGCAGCAGTTTGACCTCCACGACACCGGCGGACCTCATATTGGAGTCCTCCGAAGGAGGCAACGCTTCGCTCATCTTCAATAACAGCAACGGCAACAGTGCGAGTGTGGCGATGTACAGCAAGGGCAATATAGACTATACCGATCCGGAAAAGCCGAAGGGTATAAAGAACTACCAGTATATCGGCGTGCCGGTCAGTGAAGCAAATGCGCTGTATAACTACTACGGCAGTTGGCTGTACTCTTGGAGCGACAAGGGTTCCGGCTACGGATGGCAGAAAGTGCCGACCGGTGGCAGCGTATATGCATGGACAGGCTATTGTATCACGCAGGAGACACCGAAGGTCTATTCCATTTCTGGAACGCTTGTGCCGACAACATATCATGATATTGAAGTGCCTGCCGGCGAGAACATGGTGATCGGTAACTCGTGGACGGCGCCGATAGATATCAGTACGCTGAACACGGAAACAGATATGGAGAATCTTGCGGGAAATATCTATTTCTTCAATACCGGTGTGGACAAGACGGGTGATGCCGGCGGAACAGACCCTGGAGACGGAACGCGTTATGCGGGAAGCACCTATTTGACCGTGCCTGTCAATTCGGCAAAATACATGGCTGACAACCATATCAACTCCATGCAGGGCTTCTTCGTGAAGAATACCAGCGAATCGGAAGGAACGCTGCACCTGAATTACGACAGCCATGTACGCGGTACGACGCGCGGTTCGATCATCGGCGATGCAATGCATGCACCCCGCCGCGCGGTAGCGGAATCGAACGATCCGGTAGTGCTGTGGCTCACGGTGGTAGGCGAACATTACGACGACCGTCTCTTGCTGCTGGAGCGTAAGGATTTCTCCTACGGCTTCGACAACGGATGGGACGGCGACAAGTGGGATGGCAACGAGTCTGTGCTGTATCTCTATACGCTGGACAGCGAGGGAACCGAGAACAGCGTATCCGCGGTGCCTGACTTCGAAGGAACAATAGTCGGTTTCCGCGCCGGAGCGGACAATGCCTATACGATGTACTTCGAGTACCTCAACAGCGACGCCACCCTGTATCTGTTTGATACGGAAACCAACAGCTACACCCGTATCGAGAATGGCGGATCCTATTGGTTTACGACGCAGGATTGCGAGAAGCACCAACGCTTCATCATCACCCGTTCCAACGGGCTGGAGACGCCGACAGGAGTTGAGCCTACCTCCGACTCCTCCCTGAAGGGAAGAGCGAAAAAGCTGCTGATCAACGACAAGATGTATATCCTGCTCAACGGCAAGTTGTATGACGCAACGGGAAAAGCAGTGCGTTAAGAGCTAAGAGTTAAGAGTGAAGAGCTAAGAGCTAAGAGTTAAGAGTGAAGAGTGAAGAGATAAGAGTGAAGAGTTTAAATAGGAGATTGAATATGTTACGAAATACGATAGTAATACTGATGATGGCTGTGCTGCCGGCGCTTACGGGCGTCTGGCAGGCACAGGCCATAACTTATCCGTCGTGCAAGAGTGGCAATCCGCGCCAGGAGGCTGCTTTTCAAGGAGCCGTTGCACCTACAAGCACTTTCCAATCCACCAGTTCGTTTACCGGACAGATATCTGCGTCGCGTCAGGCATTGATGCTGAACGACGACGGCTCGGTCAACGAGGAAGCGTATATGCCGGGCAGTGCGCGTACTTTGAGACGAGACGGTGGTAATCCGGGTACGCCGGGCGATGATGATGAGGAAGAGGGCGAATGGCAGCCGATAGGCGATGCCGTATGGCCGCTACTGCTGCTGGCTGTCGGATATATGGCAGCCAGACGCTTCCGTCGCAAGCAAACGGCGTGATATACGATAACGAAAACGTGTGTAAATTTGGCAAATTATCGCAAAATGCACTTTTTTGATTGATTTTTGCTCCAAAATTTGCACACGTCTTTTTTTTTTTGTAATTTTGCACATCTTTGTGTGGCAACATTGCACAACAACTATAATATTAACTAATTTATTTAAGATATGAGAAAGATTTTTTCTCTCGTTATTTTGACCATGATGGCCTTTGTCACTACCAAGGCCGATGAACTCAAGATCGGAGTCAACGACTCCAAGAATGATTTTGCGCCGGTCTATACTACGCAGGCCGACCGCTATTACTGCTCGCAGATTATCTACACCGCAAGTGATCTGGTGAACATGAAGGGCAAAGAAATTACCAAATTGGCATTCTTCCTGAGAAGTGTGAATAGCGCTGGCGACTATACCAGTGTGGAAATACGTCTCATGAAGTCCGGTTCTGCCAGCTTCTCGTCTAACGACTTTCTGCCGATAGATGATGCTGTGTTGGTTTTCAACGGAACACTTCCTGCTTCCAAAACGACTGAACTGGAGGTGGAGTTGCTCGAACCGTATCTCTATGAGAGCGGCCATCTGCTGGTGGATGTTCGTAAGACAGTTGGCGGCGGATTTTATTCCAGCAACGCGAGTCAGGGACGTTTCCAATCCACTTTTTCGGAGGGCGCAAGTACCGTGCTCTGTGATTATAGCGCTTCGGGCGTTCCCACTACAGCCAACAAGAAGAACGGCAATCGTCCTGACATCCGTTTCACCTATCGTGAGCCGGTCGTTGCCACTTGTGCCAAACCGATCAATCTGAAGATCGCCGATTTGGGAGAGAATGCTTCGTTTGAGTGGGCTGCCGGTGCAGAGGAAACTCAGTGGCAGGCACTGCTGGTTCCGAAAGGCGAAGAAGCTGACTGGAGCAAGGCAAGCCTGGTAAGCGAACCGAAAGCAACGGTGGCTGTTTTGCCGTCGAATAATTATACGTTCTTCGTACGTGCCTTCTGTAGCGAGAGCAACCAGAGCGAGGCTGCGAAAATAGAGTTCCAGGCTCCGTGTGTTCCGTTGGCCGAACTGCCTTATGAGGAGGACTTTGAGATGGTCTATGGCGAGGCGTTGTCTTGCTGGGAGTTGTTCCAAGCCGGTGAGTATCCGTGCATCGGATCTGCAAGCGGTCTGGAGTATGGCGGCAGCAGTTATCTCTGGTTCAAAGGCGGCAAGGAAGAAAAACAGATGGCTATCCTTCCGGCTTTCGAGAAACCGATTAACAAACTGAAACTCTCCTTCTGGAACAACAGCGTCATTGATTTTACCGGCAGAGCCACCATAGAAATCGGCTATCTAACCAATGCGGCTGACTCAGCTTCCTTCGTTTCGTGCAAGACGCTGGATTGCTATACGACCTATACGCTTGTTGAGTTCTCTTTCAACCAGGCTCCCGCCGAAGCCCAACGCATCGCTTTGCGCTATGCGAACGCAACGGCAGACTATGGTGTTTCAACCTATGTGGATGACCTGCGTGTTGAGGAAATCACGGGCGAGCCGACAGGTGTGGAGAACGCCGGCGTGAAGACCAATGCCGCCAAACGCATCGAGAACGGCCATCTGATTATCGAGCAGAACGGCGTGAAATACAATGCCCAGGGCGCGGTAGTGAAATAAATTCCGCCGACAGAATAAGAAATATCTAATTTAACAAGTATAAACAATGAAAAAACTGTGTAGTGTATGTAGCGCATTGCTGATCATGGTATCGGCGTACGCAACAAGCCCGTTCAACGCAAGCCTGCGCGTGCAGGACATTGATTTCAGTCATGTAGAAAAAGCTGTGACCGTCAACAAGGCGCCGCAAGCGAAGCCGGTGGAACTGAAAGAGTACAAGGCATCTACCTACGATTGTGCCTACTTTGACTGGTGGTACTTCGGTACCGTTACGGACTACACTTATTTCGGCTTTGTCATCTTAAACGAGCAAGGCAAAGAGGTGGCTTTCACGGTAATGACTCCTTCGGAGGCGGACATGGCCGCTTATTACGACGGCATCCAGTTCCCGGACGAATACGAGGATCGTGACGTCGAGTCGCATTATTATATTAGCACCGAGTGGATCCTCAACAGCCCGAACGGCGTACGTTTCGGTAGCGAAGACGTCGTAGAGGCCAGCGTGTTTGAGATCAGCAGCGGCTCTTCCAGCATGTATGCGCTGAAATCCGGAACCTATTATTTACGCGTTATGGAGATGTTTATCAACGGTAGCGAAGCCCAGATGGGAACCGGCTATGACCAGATCAAGTTTGTCCTCGGCGGTGATAACGTCCAGGGACTGAAAGCCGAAGTGGCTCCCGATCTGAAGACGGCTGCTATCTCTTGGACCAAGACCTCGCTGCCAGCTGATGCACACCTCTACCTGAATGTTCATTCCGGTGCAGACGTGGTGTTCGACAATATTGACTCCAAGCAGTCGCCTGACAACCCGCTGACAATCAACGTCAAAGAGGGACGTACCTATACCGTTACGGCTCGTTATGTCACCTCCAAGAACAAACCGCTGGGCAACGAGAGTGTCATCAGCTTTACCGTCGGCACCAACAACTACCTGCCGAAGTCCCCGAATGCTGTCGTTTCCGATGGCGACGTCGTGACGTTCTCCTGGTCTGCAGAAGCCAAGGCGGATGCTTATATCGTCAATGTATATCAGAGTGGTTTGAAATATGCCGAGTACAACGTGACGGAACAGTCGTTCAGCAAGAAATTGACGACCGGCACCTACAACTGGGAAGTGGCTGCCATGGAGCGCGGCGAGGACGGCATGTACTACATCATCTCCGACTACGTGAAGGGTAACAGCTTCAGCACCGAGTCTGCTCCGCTGCCCGCAGGAACGATCGAAATGGACGTTTGGGGTATGGAAGCATTCTATATGAGCGACTTTGCTGCCGGCGGTAAGTATCCGTTCCTTATCACAATTGAGACCGGAACGCCGAACGGAACAGGTCTGCCCGAGCCGTGGATCATCATCTGGTCTGACCATGAGTATGCTATTTCCGGCACCTATTCCGACAAGCTCGGCAACGTTGAGATAAGTACCGATCCAACCGAAGGAACGATGATCAATACCAACGGTACGGAAGCCGGTCTGCTGGCTGCTACGTCTGTTGACTTCACTCTCGAGTTCGAGGGATTTGACATGGACTACAAGCAGATGGGAAATCTCATCCCGTATTATAGCGGCGAGTTCCTGATGACCTGCACCGACGGAAATACCTATCATGGTATTATCAACCAGCTTATCTGCGGCACTTATGCTTACGACCAGTCCTTCTCCCACAGCGTGCTCATCAACATGTTTGAGGAGGATCCCGAATACCAGGGCGTGGAGAACGTACAGGGCGACAACGAACAAGGCATCAAGCGTCTCGAGAACGGCATCATCATCATCGAGCGTAACGGTGTGAAATACAATGTACTGGGTACAAAAATCAAATAATAATTACTGACAACTAAAATTATACGGATATGAAAAAACTATTTGTATCGCTGTTTGCCGTATTGGCAGTAGCTGCTTCGGCACAGACCGTAAACATAGGCGATCTCGTGGACTACGGAGATCTGAAACTGGAAGTTATCAGTCTCTCACCGGCTGAAATGGCAGTTGCCAAATCGCCTGACGCATATGACGACGTAGTAATCCCGGGTTCGGTGACGCACTATGACGTGGAGTACAAGATAACGAAAATCAATTCGTTTGCTTTCTTGCAGAACGCAGCTATCACCAGCGTGTCGTTCCCCGAGAACCTGAAGGAGATCGGTGCCCAGGCTTTCATGGCTTGCTATAACATCGACTCGCTCTATTTCCCCGCTTCGCTCGAGAAGATAGGCAACTCGGCATTCTATTGCTTCAACGACCAGCCGAGCAAGTTGCATGCTGTTCGTTGCGACGCCGTAATGCCGCCTACCTGCGGCGACATGTGCTTCGGCACGCGTTTCAATGCGCACGACGGCGTGGATCGCAACATCCCGCTGTGGGTGCCCAAGGGCAGTGTGCAGGCTTATCGTGACGCCTATGGCTGGGAGTACTTCAACATCATTACCGATGGCGAAGAGAGCTCGATTGTAGAGGAGATTATCGTGCCGGTTGATCCGGAAGGCATCGAGGAGGTGCTGACTTCTATGGGTATCGACCTTTCGCAGCCGATGTTCAACGAGGCCGGTCAGCGCGTGGATGCCAACTATCGCGGCATCATCCTCCAGAACGGAAAGAAATACATGCTCCGCTAACAAGCCGGCAAATCCAAGCAAAAAGAAATCGCATCTGAGGTGCGATTTCTTTTTTTGTCAGTAAATGCCGTCAGGTAGAAAGTAGGGCAACAGTTAACTTATATTTAACTTATCAACAACTAATCTCTAACGATTTTGTCGATAGTCGTTAGCTTATTTTACCTCTTGACCGGTGAGAGTGTAGGTGCGGTCGTCGCGGAAGATATAGATTTGGCCGTTGCGGAGGAGAAGACGACTTCTGTCTTCATCCTGAGGGGAAGAGGGCACTTCGTCGATGCCTTGTGGCCCATAGTAGAACCGGCCATAGATGGTATAGCCCCACGAGGGATTTGTCAGTTGCAGCAGATACTCACCCGACTCCGTGATTTGTATTGTCACTTCATCGCGGAAGGTGTCGGACTGTGGCGCTTTGTTCCGCGAAGGTGCTTGAGCCGGCGCTGTATGGTTGAGCGAATACGTAATGTCCACACCGATGTTCTCGTGAATAGTCAGTTCATTGCCCTTCAGCGTTGCTACTACCTGATTCGGATCCACAGGGTCAACAGTCGAAGACCCCGGATCGTCTTGCGCATATAGTAGAATAGTGTCGCCAGCTTGCTCGTTATTGTTATACTCACAGCCGTATTGTTTTCCTTTTTCGGATACATATACCAGTTCTCCGTTTTTGTATGCACAGAGAACTACTTGTCCACAACTGCATAGGCATTCCGGCCCCGGACATGGCTTACCTGCTGGTCCGCCTGACAAACCTACGCCTTCCGTCCAATAGACCGTGTATGGTTCTATATAATCTCCTTCGCGATCAGAATAGACATATTCTACTTCAATGGTGAATACTCTTGGCGTTCCTTTGGAAATACTACGTACCAGAGCATTATAGCCGTTTGGACACCATTTAGCCAGTCCTCCATACCACAGATTCGAAAGTCTGTCCCCTACGTTCGCATGGAAGTTATATAGCAGGTACTCGTGTGTGCTACCTGCCGGAATGTAATATATGTCGGCATTATTTCCTTCTCGCAAAGCACCTTGATACGTGCCATCTTCTATCAGTTTGACATAGTTTTGCATCTGGATAATTGTATCTGCACCTAAGGTGGTTTTGATTGTATGAATTTTCTCCGGTGGTCCGGAAGCAATTGAAGTCATCATGATGTTCCATTCGTCGCAGAGGGAAGATAGATGCAAATGTACAGGGGTTGTATCAACAGCCTGCACTCGTATATACTCGAAATTACTTTCCGTGTAAGGTGTGCCGGAAATAGTACCTGTAATATCTGCGACTTCAGACAATCGGTATTCTATGGCCTCCAATTGTTTTTGGATGTCCGCATTGTCGGCTGTCAAATAATACAAGCGGTTACTTGTCCGCAATGCCAGCGTCAAGCAGGTAGGACAAGGATACTCGTCGCTCGGCTCGCAAGGAATAGGAACGCTAACAAATGTACCGCTAACTGTTGCAAAAGGCTGGTACATGGCATCGGGAAAAGGTGCCAGACACAATGCCTCATTCATCATCCATACGCTGCTCGCTATCGCAAGCATGAACGTAAAAATCATTTTTCTCATAGTATTGCTGTATTTTGAAGTTTATCTTGTAATTTTCCTCCGGAAATGCCTAATTTTCTGGCGGTAAGGTCTTTGAGTTTGCCGATACTTTTGGGTGAGCAGTTCAGCATCTCTGCTATCTCCTTATGACTCATGCCAAGAAGTACCAACACGCAGATACGGATGTCTTGTTCGTTCAGTTCCTGCGCCAGCAAGTTGCTTGCCAGCCCATGAAAGCGCTTGTCAATCTGCCGGCATAGTGCCGGAAAATCTTTCCAGACTAACTCTTGTCGGATATCCGTTGCATTACGAACGATTTGTATGTTTTGTGCCAATTCGTTTCGACGGGTTGACTCAAAAGTCGATTTTTCAAAATGTAACTTTCTCTGTTTATACACAATAATCACAGCCCAAATCAGCAAGCCGATACCAATTGCCCATAGCAAAATTGTTTTCCAAACTCTTGCCTGTTCTTTTGGTGCCAGATCCTGCTGCAACAACTGCACCGCCTGAGTCAATTCGCCATGACGCGCTTCGATGGCTTTCTGCACGTCGGCTCGCTTGGATGACAACACACGAATGGTTTCTTTATCCGCCGTACTGTCATTGTGCGTCAAGATATAATAGAGGTCGTCCAAGTAAAAGAGATTCGTCATTCGTGGCAGTAGCAGTTGGGCATAATATGTCGCCGAGTCATCTATTTGTAAATAGGAATACGCCTGCGCGCGTAGCATAAGAAGGTAGTCGTTGCTCGTTTGTCGGGTATAATAGAGCACCGAGTCATATTCTTCTCTGAACAAACAGGCGGCGGCTCGCGTCTCAATGACCTTGTCCAATAACGGCTCTTGCGGATAGACCGTTACCGCCGAATCAACGAGTGCTAACGCTTGCTCTTTGTTCGCCATTACTGCTTGTTCCCACGCCATATTATTGAGTGCGTAGGCATAGGCAAGTGTGTCGTCAGTCTTAGCGAAGTGTGTTGCGCTGATTTCGTAAACGGTATATGCAGTCTCATGGTCGTTCGCCAGGCGGCACATGTTCGCCATATTGGAATAGACGCGGCCTAACAACGCCTCGTCGTCGGTCGTGCTGTGTGTCGCCTCGATGAAAGCCTGCATGGCTTCCACCTGCTTTCCTTCCTCACGTAACGCCTTCCCGTTCTGGTAGAGCGTCATGGCGCTGGATACTAATATGACTGCAAAGATACACATGTTTCAAAATCGAGTGCAAAATTACTGCTTTTTCAGCATACATGCAAGAAAACGTCTTTGAAAAGAGAAAACCATAAATAGCTTGTTATTAGCGATTTATAGATATGTCTGTTTGAAAAGCGACTTTTAGAGCCATTTTGGAGGCTTTTACGTCAACATTTTTGGGGTTGTTATGTGATTTCTGCGAGGGGGAGGCGGACAAAGTCACGCTGTGTCCAAAGCGGGTGGGGAAGAGTCAGTTCGGGCGAATGGACGCAAATCTCGTTGCCCTGCTCATCGAATGCCCGAATCAGGTCAATGTCAATCGTTCGGTCTGAATAGCCGGCATCGCCGGATTTCTTCTCACGTCCGAGCGAGCGCTCGATCCGTTGCGTGAGCCGGAGCAGGTCGATGGGGGAAAGAGCGGTCTGCAACTTGACGCAGCAGTTGCAGAATCGGTGCTCCGAACGGAATCCCCATGGTTCGGAGTAGAACAGCGACGACTGCGCGAGCACCTTGCCTGCCTCGGCGGCAAGACGATCAATCGCTTGCTGAATCGTCTGCTCCCGATTGCCCAAATTGGCTCCGAGTGACAGATAGACAATCATTTGCCAGCGAATAAGAGAATTGGAAGAGATGTGACCGGCTTCGCGTCCCGTCGGACAAAAAAGGTTTTGCCTCGTCGATACGCCCGAGGGCAAAAACGATAATCAGCATGACGACAGCGCCCTTGAGCAGTCCGACCAAGGCACCGAGCATCCGGTTCACTTTGCTCAGATGAGCCGCCCGCACCACTTCTCCCAACAGTCGGGAGAGCAGCGAAACGGCAAAACTGATTACGGCGAATATAAGGGCGTAGGCAACGGCTTCGGCGATCATGGGATTCAGATCCCATGTCTCGGATACCCATGCCGCTCCGTCGTCGCCGAACAGACGTGTCACATAGATACCCGCTGCCACGGATACGACGCCCACGACCTCTTTGATAAATCCCCGCAGGATGCCTTCTACGAGGCCGCCTGCGAGGATAATCAATATAAGCAGATCAATCCAGGTCATTACTGGTTGTTTGGATCGAACTCTTTCGGAACCCACGGAGCATCCGTGTCGCCCTGGAAGAACATCTGGATATCAGCTACGCCGAATCCCGGAATACCGCGCGGCGTTACCGACCACTCGTAGCCGTCCTGATCCTTGGTGTTCAGCGCGGAAGCCTTGTCCTCGTACCAACCGAGGATACCCGTAACGGTGCCTTCGAAGTTCTTGCAGTTGGAAATGCCGCTCTTGTTGGCACCCGGCAGGTAGAAATACGCAAACTTGGCGTATTCGGAGCAGGAGCACATGATAGCCGTGCTGGAAGAAACCGGGTTCTTTTCGTTGATATCGCATACCTGACGGCTCTGCGGATAGCCGATGTTCTGGGTGGAAGGAGCAAAGACGTTGGCACCTCCTACCGTATCCGGATGGCCTACCACGCACTCGGTGATTCCGCTGTCGTCGTAGTTGCCGGAGAAATACACGTCTTTGAGCACGATCAGGCGTCCATCGACCTTACGCACGGCAGCAATGCTTGCCGAGTCAGCCGGTTTGCGCTTGATCTCGCTAAACAGTTGCGGCAGCGTCAGCGTGTCGTATTTCAGCTTCGACTGATCCGGCACACCGATCATCTTCGTGTTGCGGCGGAAGACGCTGCTCGGGATACGTCCGGGCGCCCAACCTACCTTCTCCGAAGCATTCATGGCGAAGATATTGTTGTTGTACGACGGTACGCAGAGTTGCGGCTGGTTGGAATAGCGTCCTACTGCCAGACCGTTGCAACGGATGAGGATCTCCTGGCCCATCTGGTACAAGCCGTGGCTCGAACCCATGTCCACAGAGATACGCAGGTTCTGCTGCTTGCCGTCAACGACTTGCTGGATAACCATCGATTTGTAGAAGTTGCCGGCATAGTCATCCGTCGTGACGCGTCCGCGGATATAGATACCGCGTCCGAGGGTAGGCAGGGTGTCCACTTCAAACATATAGACATGCAGTTTGTCGTTGTACGAACGGTCGCGATACGAGCTGGTGTCGCTCCAGAAATTACCTTGCTCGGTCATAAACGTATCCAGGAACTCTTCGAGTTCGAAGATCTTCCAGCCTTGCGGGCACTCCTCGTTGAGCATGGCTGTGATGGCGTCCTCGTTAGGCGAAACGAACACGTCCTCTTCGGTCAGCGCCTTCGGCTCGCAGGAGCTTAGTGCTATCAGTACGAATGTACAGAGTACATAGTACAATGGATTTTTTATTGTCTTCATAATGCTTAGAATTTATACGTTACTGTCAAGAAGAAGTTGATACCCCAGGCATAGTAGTACTTGGAAGGATACTTCCATGCGTTAGCCGTGATAAGCGAGTTCTGATAATCCTTCTCACCCTGACGTACGGCACGCGGCAGACGGGCTTGCTGGTAGCCGCCGGTCTTGAAATGCGTGTTGTTGGTGAGGTTGGTTATAGACAGGTTGATCGAAACCGACTGACGGTTCTTCAGGTAAATCAGTTTGCCGACCGA
This sequence comes from Paludibacteraceae bacterium, assembly GCA_017425065.1. GTDB lineage: Bacteria > Bacteroidota > Bacteroidia > Bacteroidales > Paludibacteraceae > Colicola. Next base: position 15,212 of record JAFPJV010000046.1, on the reverse strand, counting down.
AGCATCGATGATGAAGCGGTAGAGCGGGTTGGTAGCCGACAGACTCTCCTGCATCGTCATGATGCTGTACGGATATTTCAGCACGGGCACACCGTTGTTGTCCAGTTCGGCGTTCTCGTAATTAGCCATACCTTCGCCATCGACATTGACGCGCAGCTGCATGTTGTCGGTCGTCTGCACGGCATTGGCATTGTCGTCGCCAAACCATCCGTTGACAGCCGTGCCGTCGATACGTGTGCCGGTGTAGAGACCCTGCATGCGGCGCGAAGGCGCTACGGACAGATAGTTCCAGTCGTGGTAGTTGACGGTGATGTCTGCAAACCACATCTTCGGGTGGAAGAACGACAGTTTCAAGCTGGCATTGGCTTGCGGGCCGGTGGAGAGCTTGACGCCCTTGAGCAGCACTTTGTCAACAGTCTCGAAGATCAGGTTCTTATATACCTGGTCTTGGGTCATCGGCATTCCGTTTTCAGCCGAGGTGACAGCCAGCGGGTTGCTTGTGTAGCGATAGTCACCGATAGAGGTGGCTCCGGTCAGGGTGAAGTAGGTACCCAGCTTGACAGATACGGCTGCCTCAATACCCATATAGCGTTTGTCGATACCGCTCATCGCCTGGTTGACGAATGTGCGTGCCTCGTCGTCGTAGTAGCCGTTCAGCTCGGTTCCGTTCCAACTCTGGGTGTAGAAACCGGTGATACGACCGCGAACGATCGGGTAGTTGAACTCGTAGGTCAGATCAACCGAAGTCAGGTTCTCCGAAGCGGCATAGAAATCCTTGAGCGACTTGGCGTTGTCGTGGATATATATTTTATCTATCACGCGGTCGTGTACACGTTGCGATATATAGGCATCGCGTGCGTAAGGCGCGCGCGTCTCAAACAGCGCGTTTACTTTCAAGCGGTTGCGGCCGTTGATCTTGTAGGTAATACCGGCTTTGAAAGCAGGATCGAGGAAGTAGTGCGCCTCGCCGGGCATGGTTGCGCCGGCAGCGGCCAGTTCCTGGTCATTATTGAGCATGCGCTCGTAGCTGTTCTTGCCGTAGTATTTCCAGATATCATCTGTCTTGCCTTCCTTCGTAGCCAACTGGGTCAGATACCATGCACGGCCGTTCACCATGTTCGTGAAACGCTGCATCGAACTGAAGTTGAGTTGGAGAGCATAGTAGAGATCCACTTCGTGGAAGTTCCATTCGTTCTGGAACCATGCTTTCAGGTTGCCCATGTTGATGCGGTAGTCGTAGCCGAAGTGACGCGAACCGTCTTTGATAATCGGATCGTAGCCGTCACGTGTCTCGTTCTGACGGATGAGGGCGATATCTTCCTGGGTGAAACCGCTGTTGGTAGCCAGTTCCTTGATGTCGCGGTCGGCGAAGGCATCGATGTCGATCCATTGCTTTGCTCCAAGCAGGTCGTCAATCGTCTTGTAGTGAATACCTTGCGAGAACTTGCCCTCCAGACCGGCAGTCATCTTGAGATGGTCGAACTGGGTGTTCTGGTAGTTGACGGTTGCCATCGCCTCCTGAATGTCGTTGTGACGGCGCTCTACAAAGTAGCGGGCCGAGCCGTTCGGGTCATTGTGGTTGTTGGCATAGTTGGCGGCATACAGACTCTCCCAGTCAATCTGCGTCGTCTTGTTGTCGCGCGTCTTCCAGAGGTTTACCAGGTTGTTGTACTGCTCCGGATTGACGGAAGGACCTACCAGGTTGCCGTCGGCTCCTGTCCATGCTCCGCCCATCTCTTTGCCGTTCAGTCCTTCGCCGATAAACAGACCGTAGCCGTAAGGCTTGCCGTCATCGGTATAGAGCTGGTGTGCACCTTCGTAGTACGGGTTGCCGATCTGGCCGTCCCACATGTAGGAGGGCAGGTTGCGGTAATAGTCCGGACGCGGATCCGGTGCGTTGAAGAAGTTGATGGCCGAGTTGGAATACATCGAGTAGTGGTATCCGGCGGCGAACTTCATCTTCTGCTGGTCGTCGATCTTGTAGTCAAAGGCGGCAATAACGGTCGGGTCGTACGATTTGACGATACGTGAGTTGCGCACCTTGCCGTTCTGGTAGCCCCAGTATGGGTTGTAGTTGATAGAACCCGTCAGGTCATACACCTCCTGGGTGACGGCTGCGTTCTGGCCGCGCTCTGTCGGCGCACCGAAGGTGATGAGGCGCAGGCGGTTGCCGTTCTGCCATACTTTCTCGGCGGAAAGGAAATAGCCGAGCGAGTAGTACTTGATACCTTCGCCGATGATACCCTTGTTGTCCACGTACGGCGAGAAGCGGTAAGCCAACTGAGCGATAACCGACCATCCGTTCGCCATCGTTCCGGAAGCGTAGGTGGCATTGACACGTGCCTTGTAGTTACGGTTCGTACCGGCAGCTCCCACTTTCCATCCTTGTGCGTAGCGGCTGGCACCCATCATGTAGTTGGTGGATTGACCTATTCCTCCGAACGTGAAGCTGGAAGCCTCCATCGGGTTGAGCACGTCTTTGTAGCGGCTGGCGTCGTTCAGACCACCCATTGCCGAGTAGTTGAACTGTCCGCGTTCAGCCGAGTTGAAAGGCAGTCCCTCGATGTAGTAGCTCTCGGCTATCGCGGACGTGTATCCGCGGTTGCGATAGCGTGCTGTTGACCATGCGAAAGAGGTGGTCGAGTTGAATACGTCGGTCGTAGCGGAACTGGCGCTGGCCTGTGCCTGCGAACGGCCTTCGTCGTCGTTCATCTCTTCCTCGGTCAGATTCAGCAGAATCTCATCCTGGGTTTGTTTGGCGATGTCTTGCTTGAGCTGGATAGCCGGCATGTCCACCGTCTGGTTCTCTTCGAGAAGCACGAGTTCGATGGTTCCCACGTAACCTTCGGCTTCTACGATAACTTCTTCGTCCATTGCTTCCAGATAGAGCAGTTGAAACTCTCCGGCAGCGTTGGTCGTCGTCGCGATGTTCTGGTTACCGAGCAGCACCTTGGCTCCTGCGACAGGGGCGTCTGTGCCGGCATCAACCACCTTACCTCGCAACGTTGTCTGTGCCACGGCTGATATGGTCAGCGCGAAGCCCAACAGCATTGTCAGTAGTTTTTTCATAAAACAGGTATTAATAAATAAAGTTAATAATTAGTTAAAATTCAGCATTTTTAGGTGTGCGCGGGAACGGAATGACGTCGCGTATGTTCTGCATTCCGGTCACGAACAGCATGAGTCGCTCGAAGCCAAGTCCGAAGCCTGCGTGGGGCGCAGAGCCGAAGCGACGGGTATCGAGATACCACCACATATCTTTCATCGGGATATGGCGGCGCTCTATCTCGTCATTCAGTTTGGCTTCGTTCTCTTCACGTACCGAACCGCCGATGATTTCTCCGATTTGCGGGAAGAGTACATCGGTGCCCTGAACGGTCTTCTGGTCGTCGTTGATCTTCATGTAGAAGGCCTTGATATCCTTCGGGTAGTCGGTCATGATGACCGGTTTGCGGAAGTGCTCTTCCACGAGAAAGCGTTCATGCTCCGAAGCCAGGTCGTCGCCCCATTGGCAGGGGAACTCGAACTTATGACCGTTGCGGATCGCTTCTTGCAGGATATTGATACCTTCGGTGTAGGGCAGGCGGACAAAGTCGGTGTCGATAACCGAACGCAGGCGCTCGATGAGTCCTTTGTCCACGTATTGGTTGAGGAACTCGAGATCATCCATACAATGTTCCAATGCCCAGCGGACGCAGAACTTGATGAAGTCTTCCTCGAGATCCATGAGTTCGTCTTTCTGGATAAATGCCACTTCCGGCTCGATCATCCAGAACTCTGCCAGGTGGCGCGGCGTATTGCTGTTCTCGGCGCGGAACGTAGGGCCGAACGTGTATATCTTGCCCAGCGCGAGTGCGCCGAGTTCGCCTTCCAGTTGTCCGCTGACGGTCAGGGCTGCCATCTTGCCGAAGAAGTCGTCCGAATAGTCGATTTGTCCGTCCTCGGTCTTGCGGAGGTTGTACAGGTTCTTGGTCGTCACCTGGAACATCTGGCCGGCACCCTCGCAGTCGCTGGCTGTGATGAGCGGCGTATGGAAATAGAAATAACCGTGTTCATGGAAATAGGTATGAATAGCCATCGCCATGTGGTGACGGATGCGGAAGACGGCGCCGAAGGTGTTGGTGCGCGGACGCAGATGGGCTACGGTACGCAGGAACTCCATGGACAGTCCTTTCTTCTGGAGCGGATATTTCTCCGGATCGGCCGAGCCATATACTTCCAGCTCGGTCAGTTGTATCTCGACGCTCTGTCCCGCTCCCTGACTCTCGACGAGTGTGCCGGTGGCGGAGATACAGGCGCCCGTGGTGACAGGCTTGAGCAGCTCTTCGCTGAACTGCGCAAGATCCACTACGATCTGGATATTCTTGATTGTCGAGCCATCGTTAAGGGCGATGAACGATACGTTCTTGTTGCCGCGACGGCTGCGCACCCATCCACGTACGTTGATCGGCTGGCCGAACGAGGTGCAACGAAGTGCGTCTTTGATTTCTGTTCTTTGCATTATGTATGTTTTGTTTTTGTTATGTTCAATCATTTAAGATGCCTGTTTTATCAGAACGGGACATCCTCTGTGTCATCCATTCTGGCGCCGTCGGGCGACATCTGGTTCATGGCCGATCCGCCTGACCAGGCCGTACGTTGGTCCAGACTCTGCGTCGAGTCGGGTATCTGCGGCAGGTCTTCCGGTTCGTAGGCGTCACCTTCGTTCTGGAACTTGGCGTACTTGCCCTGGAAGCGCAGCCAGACGGAATCGGTAGCGCCGTTACGATGCTTGGCAACGATGATCTGTCCTAATCCGCGCAGGTCTTTGCCCGTCTTCTCGTCGTTGTACAGGTGGTAGTATTCCGGACGGTGGATAAAGCATACCATGTCGGCATCCTGCTCGATGGCTCCCGATTCGCGCAAGTCGCTCAGTTGCGGCGTCTTGCCTTCTACGCCCGTACGTGCTTCCACGCCGCGGTTCAACTGCGACAGGGCGATAATCGGTATGTCGAGTTCCTTGGCCAGACCCTTGAGGTTTCGCGAGATGATGGAGACCTCCTGTTCGCGCGAACCGAATTGCATGCCTTGGGCGTTCATCAGCTGCAGGTAGTCGATGATGAGCACTTCGATGTTATGTTCGCGTTTGAGTTTGCGCGCCTTGGAACGCAGTTCGAATACGGAGAGCGACGGCGTGTCGTCGATGTAGAGGGGCACGTTGTACAGGTCGTTGATCTTGGTGTCGAGCCGTTTCTGCTCCTCCTTGGTGAACTTGCCGGTCTTGATCTTGTCGCCCTCCAGTTCGCAGACGTTCATAATGAGACGGTTGACGAGCTGGACGTTGGACATCTCAAGCGAGAACATCGCCACCGGCCGATGCAGGTTGACGGCTATATTCTTTGCCATGGAGAGTACGAAAGCCGTCTTACCCATAGCCGGACGGGCGGCAATGATAATCAGGTCGGATTTCTGCCAGCCGCTGGTAATCTTGTCCAATGCCGTGAAGCCGGACGGCACGCCGGATATATTGCCTTCGTTGAGTGCCGCTTTCGACATACGCGACAGGGCTTCGGTAATCACCGGATCGATCTGCGTCACGTCGCGTTTCTGCGAACGCTGGGCGATCTCAAAGACATTGGCTTCCGCCCGTTGCAGCAGCTCTTCCACGTCCTGCGTGTCGTCGTACGCATCTTCTTCCACCTGTGCCGCCATGGCTATCAGGTCGCGCGCCGTGGATTTCTGGGCAACGATTTGCGCATGGTAGCGCAAGTGGGCGGTGGAAGCTACGCGGCGTGTCAGTTCGCTCAGGTAACTGACACCTCCTGCTTCCTCCAGGGTGCCCATGCTTTTCAGTTTCTCGGCAACGGACAGGATGTCAATCGGTTGCTCCTTGCTTGCCAATGCCCGGATGGCCTCGTAGATATGGCGGTTCTGGTCTTTGTAGAACGACTCAGGACGCAGCAAGTCGGCCACGGTCATATAGGCTTCCTTCTCCAGCATGAGTGCACCCAGCACAGAGTCTTCCAGCTCCGGCGCCTGTGGTGGCAGTTTGCCTAACTCGTTGGTACCCACCTTGATAACCGTGGTAGTCGTCTTGCGTTTCTTATTTTGTGATTCGGCCATATTCGGTCAGTAAGTTGTGTGCAGCAATAAAGCTGCTTATTTCGTTATGAAGCACCTGTTGCTCGGCTTGTGCCGTGAGGGCTTCCATCTGTTCGTTTTTGTAGAACCCGTCTAACAGGGCTTGGTTGATTGTCTCGTACATCCAGTACTTGGCTTGCTCTGTCCGCTTGTGGTCAAAGTAGCCGTTTCGGCGGGTGAAGTCGATGTACTCTTCTACGTTCTGCCATACTTCCATCACGCCCGAGTGGTCGATGGACGAGCAGCAAAGTGCCTGTGGTGTCCAGCCCGATTCGGGAGGCGGGAAGAGTGCCAACGCGTTCTTGAAACTCACACGCGCGGCGCGCGCGCGTTCTATATTATTTCCATCCGCCTTGTTGATGGCAATACCGTCGGCCATCTCCATGATGCCGCGTTTGATGCCTTGCAACTCGTCGCCCGTGCCGGTGACTTGCAGCAACAGGAAATAATCCACCATCGACTGGGCGGCCGTCTCGGACTGTCCGACGCCGACCGTTTCCACCATGATGGTGTCAAATCCCGCGGCTTCGCATAGCACGATCGTCTCGCGTGTCTTTCTTGCCACGCCGCCGAGGCTGCCTGCTGACGGGCTGGGGCGGATAAAGGCGTTGTGCTCGGCCGAGAGTTCGTTCATGCGCGTCTTGTCGCCCAGTATGGAGCCGCGTGAACGTTCGGACGACGGGTCGATGGCCAAAACGGCGAGCCGTTTGCCCATGCGGCACAGTTCGGTGCCGAGTGCTTCGATAAAGGTCGATTTGCCCGCTCCGGGTACGCCCGTAACGCCTAATCGGATGGAGTTGCCGGCAAAGGGCAGGCACATCTCGATAACCCGTTGCGCAATAGCCTGATCGGCCAGCAGATTGCTCTCTACCAGCGTGACGGCCTGACTGAGTATCGTCATGTCGCCGCGACGGATGCCCTCGAAGTATTCTTCGGGGCTTAGCACTTTTTTCTTGCGGCGAAACGTAGCATAGGGATTGACGGAGGGCAGGTTCTCAACACCTGCGTTGACCGTCAGTCCCTTGTACTCTGCGCTGTTCTCGGGATGTTCCATGGTGCCGTTTGTCAGCTGTTATTTGATTTGCCACTTGACGGTAACGTTCACCTTCGAGCGGTTGGGATCGTTGGTATAAACGATGATCTGGCGGCTGTATTGTCCGGCAGCCATCGGCTTGCCGTCGGTCAGCGTGTTGAGCGAAACGGTCAGCGCACCCGGCTTTTTGTTGTTGACGCGGCCGGTAGCCTCGCATTTCAGCAAGCCGCTATGGGCATTGTAGATGCTGCGGATGAAGAGCGGATTAGCGTTGTTGTTCTTGATGGCGATGGATTTCTTCAGTCCTTTCTTGCCTGCTTCTACTACGCCGAAATCAATCGTTCCGGCCATTTCAATAATAGGCGCGTTCTGCTTGTCGGCAGCCGACAGTTGGTCAAAGTCGTCCAGTACTTCCGCCTTCAGGGCGATACGGTATTCCGGCGTGCGGACCGTCTTGCCGTTGACAACGACATAGGCTGTCTGCTCCAGTTGTCCGAACAGTTTCTCCTGCTTGCTGTCGAATACGAAAACCAGTTTGCCGGTCTCGTTCGGCTTCACTTCGGCGAGCGTCACTTGTCCGTCCCATCCCTTGCCGGGAACGAGCAGACTGACGGTAACAGCCTCGCTGCCAAGGTTGGCATACTCGATCTCTTTGGTAGCGGCTTGTCCTTTCTTGACGGCGCCGAAGTTGGCGGTCTGGGATTTCAGGCTGAGCGCACCCATCTTGACGGAGAATGTGTTGGCCGTCGGCTGTGCGGGCTTCGGAATCACTTCGCCCTTGATGGACAGACGCAGGGTCGGCTCCGAGGCGTTGGAGGTGACGGTAATCGATTTCTGGAAGCGACCGGGACGGCCGTTGGGGTTGTAGGTAACGGTAATCTGGCCTGTCTCGCCCGGATTGATCGGCTCTTTCGGCCAGTTAGGCGTGGTGCAGCCGCAACTTGCCTTCACGTTGCTCAATACCAGCGCGGACATACCTTCGTTCTTGAAGGTGAAAATGGTGGTAACGCGTCCGTCGCCCTCGTTGATCTTGCCGAAGTCGTGTTCGGTCTTCTCAAAGGTGATAACCGGCTGTTGAGCCATCATGGCTACTGCAACCAGAGCCAAGGAGAGTGTTGATAAAATCTTTTTCATAACAATTGATGTTTAATCTTTTTTGTATGTTAATTATCTGGTTAGTTAATCGTCGTTGTTTTCTATACGCCGGACGTTTTTTATCTCCGGTATCTTCCGCATCGCTTTGAACAGTTCGTCCAGTTCGTTGCGGTCGTACACGTACAGTTCCATTTCTCCCTCGAAGATGCCGTCGTTGGAGGTGAGGCGGATGGCGTGCATGTTGATACGGAACTGTTCCGTAATGGTTTGCAGCAGCTGGATCAGTACGCCGAACTTGTCAATACCCTGCAACTGGACGGTCTCGATAAACGACTGTACGCGGTTGGTGTTCCATGTGGCGGAATAGATACGTTTGCCGAACGAGCTTTTCAGCACCTGCGCTTCGGGGCAGTCTATTTTGTGTATCTGCATGATGCCGTCCGGCGTGAGGTATCCCAACACTTCGTCTCCCGGAATAGGTCGGCAGCAGTCGCTCAGGTGGTACAGTTTGCCCAGATTCTCGTCGGTCAGCACAATGGTATGCGGTTTGCCTTTTTCGGGCTTGACCACCTCTTTGCCTTTCGCCTCGGTATCTACGGGCACGTTGTCCGGCTCGCTGGACGAGAACATGCGTTTCCACCAGCCTTTCTGGGTCTTGGCTATGTCCTGCAGGTTGTCCAGCAGGATGAATCCCTGACCTATCTGCAGGTACAGCTGGTGCGGCTGCGTGAGCTGGTAGTGGTTGAGTAGGCGGTGGAGAATCTTGTTGGCGTTCTCCTCTTCACCCATCATGCTCACGGCGTCGTTGAACAGTTTCTCGCCATGCTTGCTGTAGCGTGTCTCTTCGCGGCGGAAATAGCTGTGCAGGGCAGACTGTGCTTTCGCCGTGATGCACCAGTTGAGCCACTCCCGTTGCGGGTGCTGGCTGGTGCTGCTCATGATTTCCACCTGGTCGCCGCCTTTCAACTGGTAGCTCAGCGGCACGAGGTTGTGGTTCACTTTCGCGCCGATACAATGGTCGCCAAGGTTGGTATGGAGCATGTAGGCAAAATCCAGCGTCGTGGCTCCCTGCGGCATGGTCTTCACTTCTCCCGTGGGCGTAAAGACGAATACCTCCTTGACAAACAGGTTGTTGCGGAAGCGGTTGACAAACTCCGACGCATCTTTTTCCGGGTTGTTCAGCGCCTCCTGGATGCTGCGGAGCCAGTTCTCCAGCTGCGAATCGTCGGAGTCGCCGGTCTTGTATTTCCAGTGGGCGGCAAGTCCCTGCTCGGCAATCTTGTTCATGCGCTGGGTGCGGATCTGTATCTCGACCCATTGGCCGTCCTGGCTCATGACGGTCACGTGCAAAGCCTCGTAGCCGTTGGCTTTCGGCGTGGATATCCAGTCGCGGATACGTCCCGGGTGAGGACGGTAGATCTCGGTAATTGCCGAGTAGATCATCCAGCATTGGTCTTTCTCCGAAAGCGATTCGTTCGGGCGGAAGATGATACGCACGGCGAGGATGTCATAGACGTCTTCAAAGGGCACTTGCTTGGCGTTCATCTTGGTCCAGATGGAATAGACCGTCTTGATACGCGCTTTGACTTCGAACTCGTAGCCCATCGATTTCAGCTTCTCGCGAATCGGCTCGGAGAAGCAGTCGAAGAACTTCATCTGCGCGTCTCGAACGGCTTCCAGTTTGGCTGCTATCTCGGCATAGTCTTTCGGGTGCTGGTACTTGAAACTCAGGTCTTCCAGCTCGGTCTTGATGGGGAACAGACCCAGCCGGTGCGCCAACGGAGCGTAGATATACTGCGTCTCGCCGGCGATCTTGTATTGCTTGTCCTGCGGCTGCGAACCCAGGGTGCGCATGTTGTGCAGGCGGTCGGCAATCTTGACGAGCACCACGCGGATGTCCTCGGTCATGGTCAGCAGCAGTTTGCGGAAGTTCTCCGCCTGCTCCGATGCTCCTTCTCCGAACATGCCGCCCGATATCTTGGTCAGCCCGCTGACCAGCACGGCAATCTGTTCGCCGAACAGGTTCTTGATATCCTCCACCGTATAATCCGTATCCTCCACCACGTCGTGCAGCAGGGCGGCGCAAATGCTCGTGCTGCCCAGGCCGATCTCGCGCGCACAGATACGCGCAACGGCAATCGGGTGCAGGATGTACGGCTCGCCACTCAAGCGACGCACACCGTAATGCGCCTTGTGCGCAAAATTGAAAGCCTGACGAATACGCTCCGATTTGACATGCTCCACGCTACGGTCATCGTAGGTCGCAAGCATCTCCTCAAAAGCGCGTTGAATCGTCAACTCTTCTTCCTGTGTGAAGCCACTCTTTTTCATTCTAAATGCACGCTATTACAATTGTGTAATCAAAAAGTGTGCAAAGTTACAAAAAAAATCTCATACGCGCAAGCGCTCGCGTAATTTTTATATGAAAAAAACGCAATATGCGTGTTTTGGCACGATATTTGTGCATTTGTTTTGGTGAATTGGAATATTTTTTGTACTTTTGCATGTCAATTTGGGATAATATGACTTGGAGACAGTTTTTACATATTTTTGTCTGTGTCGCCCTGCTTGCTTCGGTGAGTGTTGAGAGTGCGGCGCAAAAGCCTGCCGGAAAGAAACGTTTTACCGTCGTCATCGATGCCGGACACGGCGGCAAGGATGCGGGAGCCGTTGGTCGTATGCTCCGAGAGAAGGATCTGAACCTCACGGTCTCGCTGCTCACGGGGCGCTATATCCGCGAGAAATACCCGGAGGTCAATGTGGTCTTTACGCGCCAGACGGATATCTTCCTGCCCCTGCAGGAACGTGCCAACATCGTCAACCGCAACAATGCCGACCTGTTCATCTGTATCCACACCAATGCTTCTACCAGTTCTGCGGCGCATGGCGCCGAGACCTTTGTGCTGGGCACAGAGAAGATGTCCACCAACCTGGACGTGGCGATGCGAGAGAACTCCGTTATCCAGTTGGAGGACGGCTATCAGACTACTTATCAGGGCTTTGACCCGCGTTCGGTCGATTCGTATATCATGTTCGAACTGATGCAGAACAACTATATGGATCAGTCGCTTAGGTATGCGGAGAACGTGCAGAAACAGCTGGTGCAGAAGTTGCATCGTACCGATCGCGGCGTGCGTCAGGCGGCTTTCTGGGTGCTGCTCAAATCGGCCTGTCCCAGTGTGCTTTTCGAGATGGGCTTTATCAGCAATCCTACCGAGGAGCAGTTTCTCGCCCAGCCGGCTAATCAGGAAGCCATAGCGCATGCGCTTTGCGACGCGTTCACCAATTTCTACCGTCCGTCTTCCCAGGACAGGCAGAAGCCGGAAGAGTCGCTCGACAACCTGCCGCAAACGACTGATACCCTGCAACTGGATTCGCAGCGTACACCCGAAGAACAACGTGCACTCGAAACCAAGAAGCAGCAGCAGGAGGAGCAGAAGAAATGGCCGTACTACGGCGTGCAGGTATGTGCCTCGCGCACGCCGCTCGCGGATTCCGATCCCAAGCTGAAAGGACTGAAATGCAAGAGCTTCGAAGCCAACGGATGGCATAAGTATTATGTCGGACCCTATAATACCGAGAAAGAGGCGCAACGCCTGCAAGCCGAACTGAAGAAACTCTTTCCCGATTGCTGGGTAGTCAAAATTCCAAATCCTGAAAACTGAAAATTGAAAGCATATGTTGAAAGATTTCAAATATACCCGCGAACTGAAAGTGGGATTATTGGCGGCGGTATGCCTTTTCCTGTTGTTCTTTGGTTTTAATTTCCTGAAGGGGGTGAATATCTTCTCCTCCACCTATTCGTTCCATGGCTGTTTCACGCATGCCAACGGCTTGGAAGAGCAGGCGGCTGTGTATATCCGCGGCTACAAGGTGGGACAGGTGGATCGTATCCGCTACGATTTCACGCAGGATAGTGCCTTCCTCATCGACATCTCCATCCATCGCGACATCGATCTGCCCGAAGGGACGGAGATGGTGCTTATCCAGGACGGTATGTTGGGCGGCGGCGCTATCGAGCTGCGTCTGCCGGTCGGAACAGGTGCTCCGGCATTGGCGTCCGGCGCGACCTTGCCGACGGCTATCGAACCCGGACTGATGGATCGCGTGCAGAACGAGTTGCTCGCCAAGGTGGGAACCGCGGTGGACAACGTGGACAGCCTGGTTGGCGTCGTCAACGGACAGCTCGCCGACAACCATCTCTACAACACGCTTGCCAACGTGGATGCCGTCTCGCGCGACCTGACGTCTGTCTCGGCGGATGCCAAGCGCGTGATGAAGCAGGACGTGCCTACCGTCATTCGTGGCGCCAAGCGTTCCATCGACGGCCTGCAGGCTTCCATTCATGACGTCAACCGCTTCACGCGCCAATTGGACAGCGTCGATCTGCCGGCAACCGTGGCACGCGTAGAATCGGCGGTGGATACCGTCACGGCGGCGGTCGGACAGGTAGGCGGACTCGTAGCCGACATTCGTTCAGAGAACGGTACGCTCGGAAGCCTTATCTATTCGCGCACGCTGTATAACGACCTGGACAGCACGGTCGTCTCGGCAGACTCGCTCCTGCGTGACCTGAAAGCCAATCCGAAGCGGTATGTCCACTTCTCGCTCTTCGACTGTTCCGGCTCTAAAAAGAAGAAGAAATAAGTGGGTGGAAATACGGACAAATCCTTATTTGTATTTTTTCTAAATTACACTTTTTTTCATATTCCTCGAAACTCCTATAATACGCGGTTTCGAGGATTTTTTTTGATATTTTTTACATATTTCTTGCAGGTTTCAAACCTCCTAAAAATCAATAGATTATAAACGGCTCGTTTTCGCAACACGCACATTAGCAATAGTTTGCGCGTAACATACTGAAAAACCCGCACTTACGAATTTTACCATTTTTGGCTTCTTGGCACAAGATTTTGCAGATTCAAAAAAAAGTAGTACCTTTGCACTCGCTTTTGAAAAATTATGCACGAACAAGTACTCGAAAAATGGCAGGAATGTCAGCGTATTTTGGCTGATAATCTGACGGCAAGTGCCTACCAGACATGGTTCGCACCCATCGTTCCGCTTCAGTATGAAGGCGGAGTGCTTGTTTTGCAGGTCAAGTCGCAGTTCGTCGCCGAGTATATCGAGGAGAACTATATTCAATTATTATCGCGTGCGATCATACGCGTGTTCGGCGCAGGTACGCAACTGGAGTACCGCGTGCTCATCGACTCCGCTTCCGGCGCAGGACCTACGATCCCGTCGTCCGGCGCTACCAAGCAGAACATCCTCAAGCAGATGGGCAATGCCTTCCAGCCGCAGGTAAGACGTACCGATAACTTCGAGACGCAGCTCAACCAGTTATATACCTTCGAGTCGTTTGTGGCGGGTGAGCCGAACAAGTTGGCGCGTACGGCTGGTATTGCCATTGCCAAGCAGCCCGGTTATACGGCCTTCAATCCGCTCTTCATCTATGGCGGCAGCGGAGTGGGGAAGACCCATCTGGCGAATGCCATCGGCAACCAGGTCGCTTTGCTCTTCCCGCACGCGCGCGTTCTTTATGTTACTGCCAACACCTTCAAACTGCAGTTCCAGGATGCGCATAACTTGAACCGCATTCCAGACTTCCTCAATTTCTATCAGTCGGTCGATGTGCTCATCATGGATGACGTCCAGTATTTCTCCGGACTGAAGGGTTCGCAGGACACGTTCTTCCATATCTTCGACTATCTGCATCGTTCGCGCAAGCAGCTGATCCTCACTTGCGACCGTTCGCCGATGGAGCTGAAGGATATCCAAGAGCGGCTGCTCAATCGCTTCAAATGGGGCTTGGCGGCGGAGATCAGCCGGCCGGATTATCAGTTGCGCCGCGACATCCTGGTGTCCAAGATGCATCGTGACGGCGTGCAGATGCCCGAGGAGGTGATTGACTTTATCGCCACGAATGTTACCGAGTCGGTTCGTGATCTGGAGGGCGTTTTGGCATCCTTGCTGGCGCACGCTACGCTCACCAACCGTGAGATAGACATGGCGTTGGCGGAGAAAGTGGTCAGCCGTATCGTCCGTATCCAGCCCAAGTCCACCCAACTGAATGCGGTTATCAAGGCGGTTGCCGAGCATTTTGATGTTACCGAAGACAATATCATCGGCAAGGCGCGTTCCCAGCATATTGTTATTGCGCGTCATGTGGCGATGTACCTGGGCAAGGAGTTGACGAACAGTTCGTATGCCGAAGTGGGCAGTTATTTTGGTGAGCGCACACATGCCACGGCGCTTCATTCCGCGAATTACATCCGCAGTCAGATCGTCTGCGATCCTGTCCTGCGCCAGCACGTCCAGCAAATCCGCGCCACGCTTCAAAGATAACACAGGGTGACCGGTCGTAGCCGGTGTCCTCAGGGGCTTAGATAATACAAGAAGCGACCTCTTTCGGGGCCGCTTCTCTCTATGATCTACCTTTTCTTTACGCCCGTGTATTCCTCCACAGTCTTCGTGCTGATAGTCGTGGTCGTCTTGGAAGTGTCGCCTACTTGCGTGTATGTCGCAGTAGTCGTTATCGTTCGCCATGCCTTACAACTCGTCATTCCGAGTGCCAAAGCGACGCTAATAATCACGACTAACGATAAGATAAATTTTCTCATTTTTCGCTGCATTTTTCGTTAACAAATCTTTCATCGTTTCTACGCCTTTCGGCGTCATGAGGATACAACCTTTCGAGTGCTCAGGTCTCGTACCGGAGTGGATACGGATGCCGGCTCGTCCGGGCACAGAGCAGACCAGAGGCATCTTCTTCTTAAATCTCGGCGACCATGTCATCGCCAGTTCATATTTGCCTTCCGGGATGATATACTGAGCGTTCTCTAAGGTGGGGAGCACATGAGGCGTACCCGTAATGGTGCCTCTTACGGCTTTCTCAGCTCGGCTAATTCGCGTCAGGCGGATATTCATAGAAAATGTTTTTTAGGTTTATGTCCATTGTTGT
>JAFPJV010000045.1 GCA_017425065.1 Paludibacteraceae bacterium | reverse complement strand
GAGAAGCGCCTGAGCCCGGAGGAGCGCAGAATGCAATTCATGCTCAGCACGGAGTACGGACCCTTGTTCCGCGACATGATGGAAAGGACAAAGTAAGAGACCGGAGTGGCTCCGGTGCCGGTTAAATAATTGCCTGTCGGATTCCGGCAGGCTTTTTTTGTGGCTGATTTTCGGCTGTTTCGGGGAATTCCCAGAGAAGTACCGTCGGTAGTACATACCGGGATGATCATCGGAAGAACCAAAGATGAACTAAATAAGAACTAAAGAACAACTAAAAAAGAACTAAAAAAGAACTAAAGAAGAACTAAAAAAGAACTAAAAAAGAACTAAAGATTGATATTGGTTTTCAATGAGTTAGAGACGGGGCATTTTAGGTGTTATTTTTAGGTGTTGTTTTTAGGCGGATAAAATCCGCAGGTAATAAAAGAAAGACGCAAGCGCCTCTCAGGAGGGACAATGGATGAAACAAAAAATCGCCCATATATGGTCGATACATAAAAGGGAAAAGAGAGACATCCCCCGGCCCCTTCTCAGAAGGGGAGAAAGAAGATCGCCCATGTATGGTCGATGCGGATGAGAGACATCCCCCGGCCCCTTATCAGAAGGGGAGACCGGAGCGGCTCCGGAGCCGGAAAAAAGAGGGAAGATCGACCAAGCAAGGTCGATACATATAAGAGACGAAAGGCGGGGTTAGAAGCCGGGGACGCCGTATTTGCAGGGTTCGGGTTCCGGTCGCTTGGGGACGGAATCCTGTACGGGAACAGGTTCGTCGGGTAAATCCACCCGCATCTCCGCCGGCGGACCGTATTTACGCGGTTCGGGGCGTTCGGGAGCACTTGTCTCAGCCGCCTTCTTGCCACAATGACAACCTACCAAAGCGAAACTAAGCAGTCCGAGAAGGACATTGACACGCATCAAAAAACTCTTTTTCATAGCACCCGTAATTTAAAATCGTGTGCAAAAGTACACAAAAACTTGCATACATGCAAAAAAATCTGTAATTTTGCACGGAAATAAGCTGTTTACACTATAAAAGACATAAAAAAATGAGAAAGAAGTATCTATTTTTGGCGGCATTGATGCTGTTGTGCAGCGTGGTGGTGTCCGCAAAGAAGAAACAGAGTATCGTCATTCTGTACGAGAACGACGTACACTGTGCGATTGAAGGTTATCAGGTGCTGGCGGGACTG
Organism: Paludibacteraceae bacterium; assembly: GCA_017425065.1. Classification (GTDB taxonomy): domain Bacteria; phylum Bacteroidota; class Bacteroidia; order Bacteroidales; family Paludibacteraceae; genus Colicola. The sequence continues at coordinate 4,173 of JAFPJV010000045.1, read as the reverse complement.
AGAGACGCGGTGGCGGACACGGCGTACGTCGCCGTTGTGAGCAGCGGCGACTTTGTGCAGGGCGGCACAGCAGGTGCCATCTCGCGCGGACAGTACGTGGCAGACATCATGCGAACCGTAGGATACGACGCCATCACCTTGGGAAACCACGAGTTTGACTTCCCCGTAAAGCACACAAAAGAACTGCTTGCACATATCGGTGCGCCAGTAGTTTGTACGAATCTGTATGAGACAGAGACAAACCGGAAAGTGTTTGCGCCGTATATCATCAAGAAATTCGGCAAGACGAAGATCGCCTTTATCGGTGCAGCCACCCCGGGCACGTTCTACACAGAGACGGGTGCCTTCTTCGAGGGCGACAAACAGATATACGACCTGCGGGAGAAAGATTTCAACGAAGTGATGCAACGTACTGTGGATCAAGCCCGGAAAGAGGGTGCGAGATATGTCGTTGTGCTGTCGCACCTTGGCGAAGACCCCGACCGTTCGGGCGTGAACTCGCACGAGATGATCAAACACACGACGGGCATCGACATCGTTCTGGACGGACATACACACTCGGTAGTAGCGCATGACACGCTGCTGAACGCAGCGGGCAAGCCGGTCGTGATAACCGAGACGGGCAGCAAGTTTGAAAACATCGGCAAACTGGTGATCCGCAAAGGCAAGATGCACAACGAGTTGCTGCCGGTGAAAGATCTGGCGGTACGCAGCGAGCGCGTGCAAGCCACGACGGACAGCGTGCTGCTACTGATGCAAGAGCAGACCCGGCGCATCGTATGCCACAGCGACGTGTCGCTTCAATTCGAGAACGCGAAAGGGACATGGATATTGCGGACGGAAGATACGAATACCGGCAACCTGATATGCGATGCGTTCCGCGTCACGACAGGAGCGGACATCGCTTTGGCCAACGGCGGGTGCGTGAGACGAGGCCAGACAGCCGGCGACTGGACATACGGCGACATCGCCGCCATGCTGCCCTATGACAACCATCTGTGGGTGGTAGAAGCCAGCGGCGCCACTATCGTGGAACTGCTTCGCCGGAGCACGCAACTGCTGCCAGAAGAGGACGGTTCGTTTCCGCAAGTGTCGGGACTGCGATACACGGCACACGTGGCGGATCACAGCATAAGCGACGTGGAAGTGCTGAACCGGAAAACCGGTGCGTACGAGCCGATAGACCCGAACCGCAGCTACACAGTGTCCACGATTGATTATTGCGTGTCAGGCGGCGGATTCTACGACGCACTGAAGAACTGCAAAGTGGTAGAACGCGGCGATATGCTCTATCGCGACGTGTTTGTCGAGTTTGTGGAGAAGAACCTGGGCGGACATATCGGGCAAGATTACTCGGAGCCGCAAGGGAGAATCAGAATTGAAAATTGAAAATTGAAAATCACAAAAAAATCGCACCGAAAAGTGCGATTTTTTTTTGTGAAAGGGTGAGTGTTAGAACTCGACCGTAGGTGCTTTGTCGGCACCTTCTTCTGCCTCGAAGTAGGCTTTGCGCTCGAAACCGCACATGCCGGCAATGATGTTGTTCGGGAAACGACGAATCGTTGCGTTGTACTCCTTAGCCGTGTCATTAAACAAGGAACGCGCGTACACGATACGGTTTTCCGTGCCCTCGAGTTGGTCTGCCAACTGCTTGAAGTTCTCATTGGCTTTCAGTTCTGGATAACTCTCAGCAACTGCCATCAACCGGCCAAGAGCCTGACCGAGTTCGCCCTGAGCCTTTTGGAATGCGGCGAGTTGTTCGGGCGTAGCGTTGGAAGGATCGATGGTGATTTGCGTTGCTTTGGCACGTGCGTTGATAACGCCCTCCAGAGTAGCTTCCTCGTGGGCAGCATATCCCTTGACGGTAGCTACCAGATTAGGAATCAGGTCGATACGACGCTGGCACTGGGCTTCTACTTGTCCCCATGCACCTTCTACATTCTCCTGCATTGTTACCATCGCGTTGTAACGGCTGACAGCCCAAGCAGCGATTAAGCCGATAATGGCTAAAACAATAATGAGTTCTAATGTTCCTTTTTTCATAAAACCAGGTATTTTGTTGTTAATAAATAATATGTTGCTTTAGAACTTGCGTCCTGCGCCACCGCCGGAAGAGTGTCCCCCACCCCACGAGCCGGACGAACGGCCGCCAGACGAACTGCTCGAAGAAGAACGCGTCAGCATCGGGATAAATTCCGTTTCACTCTTGGTATGTCCGCAGCACTTGCAGAGATAGGAATTGACTTTCTCTCCGCGGGAATAGTAGGTCGGCTGGCGAGTTGTCGTCGTGCTGACCAGTTCCATGAGATGCGTATGGCAAGAGGGGCAGTCCGAGTAATGATAGAACTTCTTGCCATGTCCCTTGACCATATCCAGCGCATTGCACTGCGGGCAACGCCACATATCGAACGTACGCACCTGATATGCCTCTTCCTGCATCTGCTCCTTGGTAAGTTGGCGTGCCGGATCGGCAGCCGGCAACAAAAGCATCGTCTGGCCGCACTGTTTGCAGATAAGCGGTTTGGGTTTCACGTGCTTGAGCGCGATACGATAATAGATATAGTAGAAAAGCAAGGGCAAGGGAAAGATGAGCGTCAGGCATCCTGTCGCCGTCGTCAACTCCGACGCGCGGAACTGAATCTCACTAACCGGTTCGCCTGGTTTGCCGTCCAGCACCTTGTACGAAAGCAACGCAAGGACAACAAGAGCAAGGAAAGCAAAAGCAAAATAGATCAGTCCTCCATTGCTGCTGTCTGTATCCTGCGGCGACCAACCCAACATCAGTTCGGAACGACGGTTGTCGTCGAGAAGGTATTCATGGATATCCTGGCAGATAGCCGCTATTCCCGTGTCGAAGTCGTTGTTGCCGAGAACTTCCAGATGGGCATCGAGGAAATCACCGCATTTGGCGTCCGTCAAGATTCCGGCGATGCCGTCGCCGGTAATGATACGGATGTCGCGCGTGTCGAGCACAAGGAGCAGGAGCACGCCCGTATTACTGTCAGCGCCACCGATACCCCAATAATTGAAGAGGCTGAGCGCGAAATTGTAGGCAGACGGATACTCGTCTTCATCGAAATTGCGAACGGCAACCACCGCCATCTCCACACCTGTCTCTTTGTAGAGCTGGTGAAGATCTTCGTTGATCAACTCCTCGGCTGCAAGGCTCAAAACCGTATCGGGATTGGACACATAGAATTGCTGCCCCTGCTGCTTGGGATCGGGAACAGACTCGATGGTATAAACCCCGGCATGCACCGAAAAAGCCAGTGCCACAAGGCACATGAAACTAAGAAAAATGCGTTTGATTTTCATATTGCTATTCCACATAATTTACCATTGTATTGCGGCTCGTCCACGAGAACGTCACATCGTGTTCGGGCATAATAAACTCGAAGACAAAGCCCCTCTCATGGCTATAGTCCGAGGAGTTGATTTCCTTCCCGTCGAGATAGAAATAATAGTTGGTGTCGGTCGCTATAAAGGGGAAATACAACACCACTTTCTCGCCCGCCTGATACAGCCCGGTGGAAGGTTCGTCGGTCTTGCCATCATACAAAGGATAGCCGTCAAAAATGACTTTGTAAACCGGCTGGCGGGAATCCTTACCATCTATTTTCGGAATAATAGCCATAACGATTGCTGAAGTACACAAAAGTGCAAAAATAATCAGAATTGTTTTTTTCATATCAGTTGTTGGTCATTCGTGACGCGTGATTTTTGATTTCGGCTGCAAAATTACACAAAAAAAATGACATACGCAAGCGCGCATGCCATTTTTTTACTTTTAGCTCTTAACTTTTCTTATTTGAGCTCTGCCAAGTACTTGATTGTACGTACCATCTGGCTGGTGTAGCTGTTCTCGTTGTCGTACCAGCTAACAACCTGCACCTGGTAGGTATCGTCGTCGATCTTAGCGACCATGGTCTGGGTAGCATCGAAGAGCGAACCGAAGCGCATACCGATAACATCGCTGGAAACGATCTCATCCTCGGTATAGCCGAAGGACTCGGTCTGAGCAGCCTTCATAGCGGCGTTGATACCCTCCTTGGCGCCTTGCGGATCAATCCACTCGAACCGCAGCAGCTCCCGGTCTCTATGCCTTAAAACCATGCCATTATTATACCACTATCATCCATCAAGCGCACGCAGATAACAGAAAAAGATTCGACT
>JAFPJV010000044.1 GCA_017425065.1 Paludibacteraceae bacterium | reverse complement strand
AAGCGGTCGCTACACTCCAAACCGGTAACGCCGGACGTAACCATACGAAGTGTATCAAAATGGTGAAGTCTCCTAAGACGGGAGCTTACATCTTCCAGGAGGAAATCGTTCCGAATGAGAAAGTAAAAGAGTTTTTTAACTGATAAAACCTAAAAAAGCGCGCTACGCAAGATTAGTGCGCTTTTTTTTATAGCTTTCGACCTTCGACTAACGACCAACGACTAACGACCATGTTAGGCATCATCATCAATCCCAAATCCGGCAAGAAAGCCTTCCGCGCCCAGCGTGTCTATCTGTGGCACATGCTGCGGCGGCGTCATATGCCGTTTGCCTACCGCGTGACGCAATACGCCGGCCATGCCATCGAACTGGCGCGCGAGCTTGTCGAGCGCGGCTACGACGAAATGCTTGTGCTGGGTGGCGACGGTACGCTCTCCGAAGTGGTCAACGGCATCATGACGGCTGACATACCGGCCGAACAGCGTGCCAAAATCCAACTCGGCCTCATGCCGCGCGGCACGGGCAACGACTGGGGACGTTACTGGAACCTCAACAAGCGCCACAAAGAATCCCTTCGTCGCTTCTTCGAGGGCACACCGCATCCGATAGACATCGGCTGTCTGACATATTGCCGCAACGGCGTGGAGCACCATCGCTACTTCATCAACTCCATCGGCTTCGGCGTCGATCCGCTCTGCTGTCAGAAAGCCGAGACGCTCAAGTACTATATCGGCAGCCACCATGTCAACTACCTCTTCGGACTCATTGCTGCTATCATGCAGCACAAAGCCAAACATGTCGTGCTCCGCGTGGATGGAAAAGAACTTGTCAACGACCAGCTCTTCACCATGAATATCGCCAACGGTCCCTATTCCGGCGGCGGCATCAAGCAAAACCCAGAAGCCGATCCTTCCGACGGCATTTTCCACGGCATGTTTGTCAAGAAGCCGACTTTCCGCCAGATTCTTCAGGCGCTGCCTAATCTGTTCAACGGCCGGTTGACCGAGTTGCCGTTCATCTATCCCATCGTGGGCAAAGAAGTGGAGGTGGGCTATCGCAAGCACCTTATGATAGAAGCCGACGGCATCTTGCAGCATTTCACGGCTCCTTGCCGCGTCAGCTGCATCCACCATGCAATACAGTTCCGCGTATGATCAAGCAGCAGGGCAGCAATCGTGTCTATTCCCGCGAGACAGATGCGGATGGCAAGACGTTCATTCGCGTCGTGGGCACCAATCGTGACGAGAATCGCGCTTTTATCTATATGGCGCGTCATTTCCGTGCGCTCGGTCTTCCAGTGCCGGAGATCTACTCCGTCAGCGACGACGAGATGTCTTACACTCAGGAGGATTTGGGCGACACGTTGCTCTTCGATAATCTGGATCCTACCTTATTAGAACGCACGATACGCGCACTCGCGCATATACAGGTCACGGGCGCGCGCGACTTCGATTGGTCGGTCTGCTTTCCCGTGCAGGTGATGGACGAACGTTCTATCCGCTGGGATCTCAACTACTTCAAGTACTGCTTCCTCAAGTTGACCGGCATCGAGTTCTCCGAGCCGCGACTCGAAGACGATTTCGACCGCCTTGTCCAACGACTAACGACCAGCGACCAACGACTTCCCGACACTTTCTTATACCGCGACTTCCAGAGCCGCAACGTCATGATACGTGACGGCCAGCCTTGGTTCATCGATTTCCAGGGCGGACGACGCGGACCGACGCAGTACGACGTGGCATCATTCCTCTGGCAGGCACGTGCCAACTTCTCGCCTGCCTTGCGCGAGAAACTCATCAACGACTATCTCGACGAACTCCGCAAACTTCAGCCAAGTTTGGCTGAACATCTCTGGCGAGCCGCCTTGCCGCATTTCGTCCTCTTCCGCACGCTTCAGGTGCTGGGCGCATACGGTTTCCGCGGCTACCACGAACGCAAACCCCATTTCCTGCAGTCGATCCCTAATGCCCTGCGCAACTTGCGCGATATCCTAACCGACTTGCCCGAATACCCCTATCTCCAAGAGATAGCCGATACGCTGACAAAGTCTATCAGTCCGAAGGACGGTCTATCAGCGCAGCGGTCTATCAGTGAAACGGTCTATCAGCGCAGCGGTCTAACTGTCACCATCTACTCCTTCTCCTTCCGTCGCGGTATCCCTGCCGATGAATCGGGCAACGGTGGCGGTTATGTATTCGACTGCCGCAGTACCCACAACCCGGGCAAGTACGACGAATACAAGTCGTTGACAGGCCTTGATCAGCCCGTAATTGATTTCTTGGAAGCTGACGGCGAGATATTGACATTTCTGGAATCGGTCGATCGGCTGGTCGATCATCATGTGGAGCGTTTCCTCGAGCGCGGTTTCACTCATCTGCAAGTCTCTTTCGGTTGCACGGGCGGCCAGCATCGTTCTGTCTATTGCGCCGAACATCTCGCACGCCACTTGAAAGAGAAATACAATGTCCGCATTGAATTAATACATAGAGAACGTGGCATCGCTAAGACATTTTAGTCCTTAGTCCTTTGTCCATTGTCCATTGTCCAATATGAAAGCGATGATTTTTGCAGCCGGTCTCGGAACGCGTCTCCGTCCGCTTACCGATACAATGCCCAAGGCACTTGTGCCGCTGGCAGGCAAGCCGCTTCTGCAGTGGCAGGTCGAGCGTCTGCGCGATGCCGGTATCACGGATATCATCGTCAATGTGCACCATTTCCCGGATATGATTATTGATGCCATTCGTGCCAACGAAGGGTGGGGGTGTAATATATCCGTTTCCGACGAACGCGACATGCTCCTTGATACCGGCGGCGGCCTCAAAAAAGCCCTTACACCTTACACCTTACACAATACACCAATCTTGGCTTGCAACGTCGATATCCTCTCCAATATCGATATCCACGCTTTGATAGCGGCGTACGAGCAGACGGGGATCAGCCAGTTGGTCGTATCCGACCGTCAGACACAACGCTATCTCTGTTTCGACGAGAACGACATGCTCTGCGGCTGGACGAATATCTCGACGGGAGAAGTGCGCCCTGCATCATTAAATCCTTCTATCATTCCGTCATTGCGAAAACTGGCTTTCAGCGGCATGCAGATCTTGAGTCCGCAAGTCTTGTCGCTGTTGCAACAAATGCCCGAATCCAAATTCTCCCTCATTGATTTCTATATGTCTCTTTGCGAGAAAAACCAAATCAGAAATCATAAATCTGAAATCATAAATCTGAAAGCGTACATCCCGGACGCTTTCAGGATGATGGATGTCGGCAAGATCAATCAGATAGCCGAGGCGGAAGCTTTCGCCGAAAGCCTCAAATCCTGAATTAAAAATTTGAAATTTGAAATCACAAAAAAGGTGCTATTCGCACGCACCTTTTTGTGTCCCCCGAGAGGCTCGTAGATTGCTCGCAATAATCGACAGAGCGCAGCGGCGGAGAACTCTCTCGAGAGTTTGAGGACGGGGTACAAAAAAAAGGTGCTATTCGCACCTTTTTGTGTCCCCCGAGAGGCTCGAACTCTCGACCCACTGATTAAGAGTCAGTT
>JAFPJV010000043.1 GCA_017425065.1 Paludibacteraceae bacterium | reverse complement strand
TCCGCCGCGGACTGAAAGTGATGGATCAAACCGCTACCGTCATGTGCAAAGAGAATGGCATGCCGATCTATGTCTTCAACATGGACTGCCCAGGCAACCTCGAACGTGTCATCAACGGCGAAGCCATCGGCACGCTCGTAAAACCATAATGTTAAGGCGCTGCGCGCGTTAGGACGTTAATAAGGCCTCCGGCGTTAATAAGGCCTGCGGCGTTAACGTGCGGAGCACCATTATAACAGACTAACGTGGCACAGCCACCATTATAACATTTTAACGTATATTTATATACTATGATTGAACCGAAACAAATCTTGAACGAAGCCGAGGATTCGATGCAGGCAGCAGTCATGTTCCTGGACGACGCACTCGCTCACATCCGCGCAGGCAAAGCCAGTGCACGCCTGCTGGATCCCATCCGCGTGGATTACTACGGCACGCCTTCGCCGCTGGCAAACGTAGCCACCATCAGTACGCCCGATGCCCGCACGATCCAAATCACACCGTGGGAGAAGAACATGCTGAGCGTCGTGGAACGCGCCATTATCAACTCCAACATCGGACTTGCGCCCAACAACAACGGCGAGTGCATCCGCCTCATCCTGCCTCCTCTGACCGAGGAACGACGCGCACAACTGGCAAAGCAGTGCAAAGGCGAAGCAGAAAACGCGAAAGTCAGCATCCGCAACGCACGACGCGAAGCCGTTGAAACGCTCAAAAAGCAAATCAAGGAGGGTATGTCCGAAGACGTAGAGAAAGACAACGAGCAGGAAGCACAGAAACTGCACGACAAATACATCCGTCAGATTGACGAACTCTACGCCAAGAAAGAAAAGGAGATCATGACCGTCTGAATGCGGTCTTTTCGCCGCCATATATCATTACTGCTCGCACTGCTGGCCTGTTCAGCAGTGCGTGGCGTGTCACTCGACAGCCTGATGAACCTGCCTGTGATCGGTGCACCCCTCATCAACTATTCGCCCGAGACCAACTGGGTCTTCGGAGCCGGCATCCAGGGCTACGTGCTGCTGCCGGAAGCAGAAAAGACCTCTGTCTTGCAACTCGACGGCGCCTGGTCGATGAAGCACCAGTGGTACATCAACGCCCACGCCAACCTCTATATAGGCGGACAGACGCCCCTGCTCCTGCAAGTCAACGGAGGCTATCGCGACTATCCCGACACCTATTACGGCATCGGAAACCAGCCCAACGACACTACAGCCCATCTTGCGCGAATCGGGCAGACCTATCAGAGCCAACGAGGCTACGCACAAGTGGCGGCATTGTTCGAACTGCCTATGCTATGGGCAATTGGACCGTCAGCCGAATGGATACTGGAGAAGACCGACCTCGGCAGCAGCCGTTGCCATATGTGGGGAGTCGGAGTGACTGCCCAGTACGACAGCCGTGACATCCTGTACTACCCTACCCGCGGACTTTTCTTCAAAGCCGGACTCACCTATTTCGAACCTGCACTCGGCAGCGACACACGAATGGGACGATTCGACACCGACCTGCGACACTACGTCCACCTCGGAAAAGGTTTCATCTTCACCTACCAACTGCGTACCCAATGGGCTATCGGCAATGACATCCCCTTTCAGATGCTTTCCTCCTTCGGCGGACAAGACCTGCTGCGCGGCGTTCCGCACGGCATGTTTCGCGACAACGCCATGCTCGCCCTGCAGACCGAGATGCGTCTGCCTATCTGGAACTTTATCCACGCCTGCGTCTTTGCCGGCATAGGTGACGTCTATAACACCGCACACTGGCAATGGGCAACGCCCAAAGTGGGCTACGGACTCGGACTGCGCATCGGTATCAACCGAGCAAAGATAAACATACGTGCCGACGTGGCACGTAGCAACATATACACCGAGTGGAACAGTTGGCGAAGCTACTCGTTCTACCTCACAGCCACCGAAGCATTCTGATGAGAGGACTTGTTATCAAATCGACCGGCAGCAGTTACCTCGTTCGTATGGACGACGGCCAATTGTTGGAATGCCATATCAAGGGCAATTTCCGTATCCGCGGTATCCGTTCGACCAACCCCGTGGCCGTGGGAGACTACGTTATAGTCGAAAGTCAAAAGTCGAAAGTCGAAAGGTCGAGTAGGCTCGACACCCGTATAAGTGGAGAGAATAACACCTACTGGATAACGGATGTGGAGCCGCGGCGCAACTATATCATCCGGCGCTCTACCAACCTGAGCAAAGAGAGTCATATCATTGCTGCCAACCTCGACCAGGTGGCACTCCTCGTCACCATCAACCACCCGCAAACCAGCACCGTCTTCATCGACCGCTTTCTGGCAACTGCAGAAGCCTACCGCGTGCCTGCTCTTCTTATCTTCAACAAGACAGACCTGCTCAACGACGATGAACTCCTGCGGCTCCAGGAACTGCGCGAACTTTACGAGTCGTTAGGATACCAGACATTGGCACTATCGGCTATCAGCCTTCATCCATCCGAAATAATTCCCCTTTTAAGGGGCAAAACAACGCTTCTGAGCGGCAATTCAGGCGTAGGCAAGAGTACGCTCCTCAATGCGTTGTTCGGCCGGGAAATCGCACGTACGGGCGAAATATCCACCGCCCACAACAAAGGCATGCATACCACGACCTTCTCGGAAATGTATTTCCTTGAGATGGACAATGGACAATGGACAATGGACAATGGAGCCGTGATTGATACGCCGGGTATCAAGGGATTCGGGTCGATCGACATGCAGCGCGAAGAGATAAGCCATTATTTCCGCGAGATATTCCGCGTAGGTGCCGGATGCCGTTTCGGCAACTGCTCGCATACCAACGAACCCGGCTGCGCTGTCCTGCCTGCCGTTGAACGCGACGAGATAGCCCTCTCGCGCTACGAGTCCTACCTGTCGCTACTGAGCGACTGCGAGGAAGAGAAATACAGGTGACACCCCCCAACCCCCTCTCAAAGGGGGAGACGGGACAATGGACAATGGATGATGTATGATGTATTATGTATTATGGCTAACAACTAATGCTAATCTTCGAATCCTCGAATCATCAAATCTTCAAATGAATAAAAAAAGGAGCTTGGGGGCTCCTATTTTTTATTCGTAGTATTCGATTGTCCTACTCTCAGTATAGGTCGTCTCTGTTGCGTCCGCAAGATGCTCTACAAGCAAGTCATGGGTCGCTTGCATGATATCCGGCCTTTCCAGCTGATTCATCACGTCAGGCAGAAGAAAAGCCGGACGTTCAAAATAATAGTTCTTGACCTCGCGTTCCAACCAATTCCCCTCTTCGTCAAAACGTGTGTACGTATATGTGGAATAGTTGGCTGCCGGCCATTTGCCCGCCAAGAGCAATTCGAACATCGAAGACGGATATACCAAATCCTTCTCGTAATAAAAGCGCTTATAGTTGCGCGACTCCGTCTCGTTGGCCGTATTGTCCGATACAACGGCTGTCACACGCGTTCCGTCGCCCTCGTACTGAAACGTGCTGCGAAACAGGAAACCAACGGTATCCTTACCCATAACACCGCCGTTGTAGTTAGCCGGGCGGCCCTGCTTGTCGCGAATAATAACTTCCGACGACATGGCAGGCAGCTTATGCCCCTGCTCGTCAAAATTCATGACGGGATTCTCCGCCAGAAAATCATCGGTAGTGATCGAACGCACTCTTCCGTATTGGATAGTGCCGAACGCCACCATATCCGGCGAAGCCATCTCACGTACAACCATATTGGAAGATACAGGGATAGTGTCCTCATTCACTTCTCGATCAGACAACGTAGTGGGAGTTCCTCCGCTACATGCACACAGCAAACCGGCTGCTATTATCAGAAAACTATACTTCTTCATCTCGTTTCGTTCTGTTTGTTATGCCAACATCGTCTTATGACTGCACTCGGGACATACACCCTTGACAACAAAAGACATCGAATGGACGGAGTACTCCTCCGGTAAATGTACTAACGGCAGGCTCACCTGCTCAATACAATAAGTCCGACCGCACGACTCACAATAGAAATGAACGTGCGAACCGGTATGATCTTCGTCGTCGTGACGACATAGTTCATAATGCTCCACACCTCTTCCGTCCTCGAAAGCATGAATCACGTCGTGCTTCAGGAAGAGTGTCAAGGTGCGGAAGATACTTGAGCGATCCATTGTCACCAATTCGCCTTCCAGATCGCGCAGGCATAAGGGACGATGTTGGTCCATCAAAACCTGATAGACCAACATCCTGTTAGCGGTGGGCTTCACGCCCTTGTGTTCCAGTTTCTCAGCGATTTCTTGCATCAGGGAGCCACGCGGTTGATATCGCGGGGGAACATACTGCACTCTTTCACATTATTGATATCCAGGAAGCATGCCGTAATACGCTCCAGACCAATGGCAAAACCTCCGTGAGGCGGCATACCGTTGCGGAAAGTATCCAGATAGAAACGGAACGCATCGGGATTCATACCGCGACGAATCATCTTGTCACGATACTCCTGCTCCTTATGGATACGCTGTCCGCCAGAAGTAATCTCCAAGCCGCGCATCAAGAGGTCGAAACTCAGCGTCAGACTCGGATCCTCAGGATCGTCCATTGCATAGAACGCACGGTGCTCGCTCGGGAAATGGGTCACAAACACAAAGTCCGAACCATATTTCTCCAAAGCATACTTGCAGATAGCGCGTTCCTCTTCCGGTGCCAGGTCGTCTTCGCCGCGGTGATCGGCTTCGCAGAGACCGTTCTCGAAGAGTATGTCATGCACCTCGCTAAGTTTCCAAGCAGGCACTTCTGCAGGCAGTTGCGGCAACGTAGCATTCAGCAGATTCAGCTCGTGAGCACACTTCTCTTCTACCGTACGGATGATATGGCGCAGCAAGGCTGCCTCCAGCAACATGACGTCCTCCTGTCCTTTGATGAATCCCATCTCCACATCCAGGGAGATATACTCATTCAAGTGACGGCTCGTAGCATGTTTCTCTGCACGGTATGCGGGCGCTATCTCAAAGACACGTTCATAGACACCTACGCCTATCTGTTTGTAGAACTGAGGCGATTGTGCAAGATAAACCTGCTTGCCGAAGTAGTCCATTCGGAAAACATTTGCACCCCCTTCGGCGCCTTCTGATACGATCTTCGGCGTATATATCTGTGTGAAGCCGTGATCGGTGAGGAAATCGGCAAATGCCTTGGCTATTGTCGATTGCACCTTCAAGATGGACATATCGCGCGGGTTTCGCAACGTGACTTGACGGTTGTCAAACTTGTAGCGCAAGAGTGTCTCCTCGTCGCCGAACTTGAGGGCGTTCATATCCACCACTTCCGTCGTGGAAGGACGGCTCAAAACGCGTACGCAACTGACAGCTATCTCAATGGTGTTGTAGAAAGCGGCAGGATCCTTTATCTTAGCCTCTCCTACAGTTCCCTCAATCGTAACCGCCATCTCGCGACTCAAATCGCTCATGGCTATCTCAGCACCGTTCTCGTCAAAGAACTTGGATGTATCGTTGCTCACCACAGCCTGCAATAGACCACGGCTTTTACGCAGCACAATAAAACCGCCCCACTTGGTAACACGTACGTTGTGGATCATGCCCGAAACAGCAACACTATCGCCAACCTTGCAGTTGTCGATAGTGATACCTGTTTCATTATGTTTTTCTACATTCAAAAACATAAATCTAAGTACAATTTACGATGTACAAAGTACAAAGGTTATTTACTCTGCCTTAGCCTCTTCTGCGGCGGGAGCCTCAGCTGCGGGAACCTCTACGGGTGCCTCAGCAGGAGCCTCTGCTGCTTCTACAGCCTCCTTAACGGCTTTCTTGCCGGCGCGGCGAGTAGCCTTCTTTGCGGCTTTCTTTGTTTCCTTGAGCATGTTCTCATTGTAGTCAACAAGCTCAATGATACACATCTCTGCTGCGTCACCCAGACGGAAGCCTGTACGCAAGATACGTGTATAGCCACCCGGACGGTTAGCGATCTTCTCGCCTACGTTCTGGAAGAGTTCGGTAACGATCTCTTTCTGTTTGAGCAGGCTGAAAGCCAGACGGCGGTTGTTCATATTATCCTCTTTCGCACGCGTGAGGATAGGCTCTACATAGATGCGCAGAGCTTTTGCCTTAGCAAGTGTTGTGCTGATGCGCTTGTGCTGAATCAGCGAGCAGGCCATATTGCTGAGCATGGCTGCACGATGGTTAGCTTTGCGGCTAAGGTGATTGAATTTCTTATTATGTCTCATTGTTTTGTTTTGTTAAAATCTAAATAATCAAATATTCTCGGTTGCACGATAACGGGAGATATCCATACCAAATGCCAAACCGTTACGCTCAAGCAGCTCATCGAGTTCGGTGAGCGATTTCTTTCCGAAGTTACGGAACTTCAGAAGGTCACTACGATGATACTTAACCAGTTCACCCAGGGTTTCAACCTCGGCAGCCTTCAAGCAGTTGAGGGCACGAACCGAGAGATCCATATCCTGAAGTTTCTGATTGAGTAATTGACGCATACGCAGGATCTCCTCGTCGAGAGCGTTGTTCGGATTCTTCGTCTCCTCTTCCAATACAATACGCTCGTCGGAGAAGAGCATAAAGTGGTAGATAAGAATCTTGGCAGCCTCGGTCAAGGCATTCTGCGGGGTAATCGAGCCATCAGTGATGATTTCGAGGGTCAATTTTTCGTAGTCAGTACGCTGCTCAACACGGAAGGGGTCAACAGCAATCTTGACGTTGCGAATTGGCGTGTAGATAGAGTCGATAGCCAACGTGCCAATCTTGTCATCGGCCTGACGGTTCTCGTCTCCGGGTACGTAGCCACGTCCCTTATTAAGAGTAAATTCTATCTCAAAGTTAGCCGTCTCGTCCATCTCGGCCAGTTGGAGTTCAGGGTTGAGCACCTCAAAATCCTGAAGTACTTCGCCAAGATCAGCAGCGCGGAAAGAACGCGTCTTCTGCACGTGTACCTTAGCGGTCTCGCCCGTCGATTCCAGTCCTTCCTTGAGTCGGAAACGTACTTGTTTGAGATTAAGAATAAGGTTAGTTACATCTGTAATAACGCCAGGGATAGTAGCAAATTCATGATCAATACCGCTAATCTTAATAGAACAGATAGCATATCCCTCGAGCGAACCTAAGAGCACGCGACGTATGGCATTACCGATCGTAATACCATAACCCGGTTCGAGCGGACGAAATTCAAATACACCTTTCGTCGCGGTCGAATCCAACATGATAACCTTGTTAGGTTTAATAAAATTTAATATTGCCATGAATTTAATGATTATTTAGAGTACAACTCAACGATTAATTGCTCCTTGATGTTTTCAGGAATCTCCTCACGTTGAGGAATATTGAGGTATTTACCTGCCAGTTTTGCCTGATCCCACTCGAGCCAACTATACTTGCTATGGTTGAATCCCTCCAAAGAAGCTGCAATTACTTCCAGCGATTTGGCTTTCTCGCGTACAGCCACAATCTGACCGGGCTTAACCGAGTAAGAAGGAATGTTGACTACCTTGCCGTCCACGGTGATGTGACGGTGGCTGACGAGTTGGCGTGCTGCTGCACGTGTGGGAGCGATACCGAGACGATAAACGATGTTATCCAAACGGCTCTCCAGAAGTTGGAGCAGGATCTCACCGGTAATACCTTTCGCACGGCTGGCGCGCGCAAAAAGCAGACGGAATTGTTTCTCCAGTACACCATAGGTGTATTTTGCTTTCTGCTTCTCAGCGAGCTGAATACCGTACTCCGAGTTTTTCTTGCGACGGTTAACACCGTGCTGTCCCGGTGCATAATTGCGTTTGTCAAGCACTTTGTCCGGACCGAAAATCGGTTCACCGAAACGACGTGCAATACGTGATTTGGGGCCTATATATCTTGCCATAATAATTTACAATTTAATAATTTTTATTTACAATTTATTATACGCGACGACGTTTGGGAGGACGACAGCCGTTGTGAGGCATCGGCGTAACATCTACAATCTCCGTCACCTCAATACCCGCAGCTACACATGCACGGATAGCCGATTCACGTCCCTGACCAGGACCCTTAACGTATGCTTTCACCTTACGCAGACCAAGGTCGTATGCCACCTTGCCGCAGTCTGCTGCTGCCATCTGAGCAGCATAAGGAGTATTCTTTTTAGAGCCACGGAAGCCCATTTTTCCGGCCGAAGACCAGGAGATAACCTGGCCGTCACCATTGGCCATTGTAACGATAACATTGTTGAAAGAAGACATCACGTGGAGCTGACCTACGCCGTCAATCTTAACAACACGCTTCTTGGCTGCAACTGTTTTCTTTGCCATATTATTGATAGATATTTTTTAGTCGTTGGTCGTTTGTCGTTGGTCGTTGGACCGGACTCCAACCTCAGACTCGGTTAAACATTACTTCGTTGCCTTCTTCTTGTTAGCAACAGTTTTCTTACGTCCCTTACGCGTACGGGCGTTGTTCTTTGTACTCTGTCCACGAACGGGAAGTCCGATACGATGACGCACGCCACGGTAGCAACCGATATCCATCAAACGCTTGATGTTCAATTGAGTTTCCGAACGCAGATCACCTTCCACCTTGTACGAGGCACCGATGATCTCACGAATTTTAGCAGCCTGGTCGTCCGTCCAATCCTGCACCTTGATGCTTGGGTCTACGCCTGCCTCTGCCAGGATCTTCTTTGCACTTGAACGACCTATTCCGTAGATGTAAGTCAATCCGACTTCACCGCACTTGTTTTGCGGCAGATCTACACCGACAATTCTTATAGCCATAATTATTTACTTAAGGATTAATTTGATTTTTAATAGTTACTAATCAGAAGTGCTTATCCTTGACGCATCTTCATCTTAGGGTCTTTTTTGTTAATTACATAAAGGCGTCCCTTGCGACGTACAATTTTGCAGTCAGCATTACGCTTCTTAACAGATGCTCTTACTTTCATAATAGAAAAAGAGTTTTTTTGTTAGTTAATTTTACTTGTAGCGGAACGAGATACGTCCTTTTGTCAAATCATAAGGACTCATTTCCACTTTTACTCGGTCTCCGGTCAGGATTTTGATGTAGTGCATACGCATCTTGCCGGAGATGTGGGCCGTAATTACCGGTCCGCTCTCAAGTTGAACACGAAACATCGCATTGCTCAGCGACTCAATAATCGTGCCATCAACTTCAATCGAATCTTGTTTTGCCATGTCGTTAATTGATTTGTTTATGTTTATCAGATAAATCTATCTCCAAGTACCTCTTTGATATAGTCGAATGTGGACAAGATATCCGCCTTGCCGTTGCGGACGCATACCGAGTGCTCATAATGCGCAGCCTGTTTGCGATCCACGGTGCGGGCTGTCCATCCGTCGTTCTCTATGACCACCTGGCGACGACCCAATGTAATCATCGGCTCGATAGCCAGTGTCATACCCGATTTCAGGACGATACCGTTGCCACGGCGACCATAGTTGCATACTTCGGGGTCCTCATGCATCTCGCGACCTATGCCATGTCCGACAAACTCACGAACAACGCCGTAGCCGGCTTTTTCGCAGTATTGCTGAATCGTGGCACTGATGTCTCCCAGACGACGGCCGGTCACAGCTTGCTCGATGCCCAGATATAATGCCTCTTTGGTCGTACGCAACAGTTGCATAACCTCCGGTGCAATCTCTCCCACAGGAAAAGTATAGGCACTGTCGGAATGCCAGCCGTTGAGTTCGATCGACGAGTCTATCGAGATAATGTCACCGTCCTTCAGCACACAGTCCTTCGTCGGAATACCATGTACCACTACGCCATTGACCGAAGTACACAGCGTGGCAGGGTATCCTTCGTAGCCCAGACATGCGGGACGGCCTCCGTTATCCATGATAAACTCATAGGCTATCTTGTCCAGTTCGGCAGTTGTAACACCCGGTTGGATAGACTTAGCCACTTCGGCATAAGTCTTACCCAACAGGATATTGCTTGCTCGCATGAGCTCGACCTCTTCGTCAGTCTTGAGATAGATCATCTGTTCAACCAATTAATAAGCCATGGCACCCGAGCGTCCTTTGATACGCATTCCCGATTCGAAGAATCCGTCATAGTGACGCATCAACAGGTGGCTCTCAATCTGCTGCAGTGTATCCAAAATCACACCTACCATGATGAGAAGCGACGTTCCGCCAAAGAACTGCGCAAAGCCCATCGTCACGCCGAACAGACGTGCGAAAGCAGGAAGGATTGCAATGATACCCAACAGAATCGAACCCGGCAAAGTAATGCGAGACATGATCGTGTCAATATACTCAGCCGTCTTCTTGCCCGGCTTGACACCCGGAATGAAACCGTTGTTCAGTTTCAGGTTCTCAGCCATCTGTACAGGATTGATAATAATCGCTGTATAGAAATAGGTGAAGGCAATGATGAGAAGGAAGAACACGAAGTTATACCAGAAACCATCGTTATCGGAGAAAGCACGTGCAAAGGCACCGGCTCCTTCCGAATTGAAGCCCATGATGGCAATAGGAATAAACATAATTGCCTGGGCAAAGATGATCGGCATCACGTTCGCAGCGTTCACCTTCAACGGGATATACTGACGTACACCGCCATACTGTTTGTTACCCACTACGCGTTTCGCGTATTGTACCGGTATCTTGCGCGTGCCCTGTACGAGCATGATGGCAAATGCCAACACAGCCAACAGAACAACTACTTCCAACAAGAACACGATCAATCCGCCACCGGCATCGTTCAGACGACTACCGAACTCCTGTACGAATGCAGCCGGGAAACGGGCGATAATACCGATCAAGATGATGAACGAGATACCGTTACCTACACCGCGATCCGTAATACGCTCACCGAGCCACATGACGAACATGGAGCCTGCGCAGAGCAGAACCGTTGACGAAATCGTGAACCAGTTGAAACCTACCAGACCCGGTTGCCCCATCTGCACAGCCAGGTTGACCAAGTAACTCGGTCCCTGGAAGAGCAAGATAGCCACAGTCAGATAGCGTGTGATCTGGTTCATCTTCTGGCGACCCGACTCTCCCTCTTTCTGCATCTTCTGGAAGTACGGAACTGCTATGGTCAGCAGCTGAACTACGATCGATGCGGAGATGTAAGGCATGATACCCAACGCGAATACAGAAGCATTCGAGAAAGCACCACCAGAGAACATATCCAACAACGCCATCAGACCTCCGGCAGTCTGCGAACGCAAGGCTGTCAAGGCCTGTGGGTCAATACCCGGAAGCACTACGAAACTACCGAAACGATAGATGAGCACGAACAAAAGCGTGGTCAGCAAGCGGTTACGGAGATCCTCAACCTTCCAGATATTCTTAATTGTTTCAACAAATTTCATACTAAATCTTTTACAGTTTTACGATAGTACCACCAGCTGCTGTGATAGCCTCTTCTGCAGATTTGCTAAACGCGTTAGCCTCTACAGCGAGTTTAGCGGTCAGCGTACCGTTACCCAAAATCTTAACCAACTGCGATTTGCTTACAAAACCGGCTGCGCGAAGTTCCTCAAGACCGATTTTCTCAAGTTTCTTCGCTTCTGCCAATGCCTGGAGTGTTGCCAGGTTAATAGCCTTGTACTCAACGCGGTTAATGTTCTTGAAACCGAATTTCGGCAGACGGCGCTGCATAGGCATCTGACCGCCCTCAAATCCGATTTTCTTCGAGTAACCCGAACGCGACTTAGCACCCTTGTGACCGCGGGTAGATGTTCCACCCAGACCCGAACCGGCACCGCGGCCGATACGTTTTGCAGTCTTTACAGAACCTGCAGCCGGAGTTAAATTATTTAATTCCATAATGCTTAAATCTTTGAGTTCAATTAATCAATTACTTTTACCAGATGCTTAACCTTCTCAACCATACCCATGATAGCAGGATTAGCCTCATGCTCTACCACAGCGTTCATCTTTTTCAGACCGAGAGCCCACATGGTCTCTTTCTGGTCCTTCGGGCAGCGGATAATGCTGCGTACTTGTTGAATCTTAATCTTTGCCATAGTTCTTCTGAGATTTATCCGTTAAACACAGTTGACAAACTTACACCACGGTTCTGAGCTACCGTACGGGCATCACGCAGTTCGGCAAGTGCCTGAATAGTAGCTTTTACCAGGTTGTGAGGGTTCGAGCTGCCCTTTGCCTTGGCGAGCACGTCGGTAATTCCGACCGACTCCAATACGGCACGCATGGCACCACCGGCCTTCACTCCGGTACCGTGAGTTGCGGGTTGGATATAAACACGGGCACCACCGAACTTCGCATATTGCTCGTGAGGAATAGTACCCTTCAGTACAGGAACCTGAATCAGGTTCTTCTTTGCTGCTTCCGTAGCCTTGGCTATAGCAGCCGTTACTTCGCCCGCCTTACCCAGGCCCTGACCTACGATGCCGTTCTCATTACCAACAACAACGATAGCTGCGAAGGTGAAAGTACGTCCACCCTTGGTAACCTTGGTTACGCGGTTGACAGCGACCAGACGCTCCTTGAGCTCCAGATCTTGAGTAGTTTTTACACGATTCATATCAGTATCGTTTTATTAGAATTTGAGACCTGCCTCGCGAGCAGCGTCTGCAAGTGATTGAACTCGGCCATGATAGAGATATCCGTTGCGGTCGAAAACGACTGCCTCTACGCCTGCTTTCTTTGCAGCCTCGGCTATCAGTTTGCCCACCTGGGCGGCTTTCTCTGTCTTGGTCATTTTATCCTTAATAGCAAGCGACGAAGCGCTGGCCAGGGTGATACCCTTTGTGTCGTCGATAACCTGAGCGTAAATCTGGCTATTAGAGCGGAATACGGTCAGACGAGGACGTTCTGCAGTACCCGATACCTTGGTACGGATAGATGCCTTAATCTTAAGGCGACGTGCAATTTTCTTTAGCATAATCTTACTCCTTTCTAATATTATTTACCAGCCGACTTACCAGCCTTACGACGTACAACCTCGCCTTGGAAGCGAATACCTTTGCCCTTATACGGTTCCGGTTTGCGGAACGAACGAATCTTTGCGCAAATCTGGCCGATGAGCTGCTTGTCAGCCGACTCCAGAATTACGAGGGGGTTCTGGTTACGCTCCGACTTGGTCTCTACCTTGATTTCCTTCGGCAAACCGAGATAAATCGGGTGGGTGTAACCCAGCGAGAAGTTCAGCACCTGAGGCTGAGCCAGTTCAACGCGGTAACCTACACCGACCAGTTCGAGCACTTTCTTGTAGCCTTCGCTCACACCGACAACCATGTTGTTGATCAGCGCACGGTACAGACCGTGTTTCGAGCGTGCCTCTTTCTCGTCGTTCGGACGGGTTACATGGCAAAGGCCGTCTTCTACGCTTACGCTTATCAGGGGATCAACTGCCTGGCTGAGCTCACCCTTCGGACCCTTTACGGTCACTACATTCTCGGGGCTAACGCTTACCGTTACACCTGCGGGAATAGCAATAGGAAGTTTTCCAATTCTTGACATACTAATCCTCCTTTATTAATAAACATAGCACAATACTTCACCGCCAAGTTTCTGGACGAGCGCTTCCTTGTTGGTCATCACACCCTTGGAGGTGCTCAGGATAGCGATTCCCAGACCGTTCAGTACGCGCGGCATCTCACGATAACCTACATACTGACGCAAACCCGGAGTGGATACACGTTGTAAACTCTTGATGGCGTTAACCTTGTTAACCGGATCATACTTCAGGGCGATCTTTATCGTTCCCTGAGGGCCATCCTCCACAAACTTGTATGAGAGGATGTAGCCTTTCTCAAACAAGATGCGGGTGATCTCTTTCTTCAGATTCGAAGCCGGCACCTCTACTACGCGGTGACCTGCCTTGATTGCATTTCTGAGACGAGTCAGATAATCTGCGATTGGATCTGTCATAATGTTTTTGTTGTTAAATTAATCCCGCCTGTCGGGACAATATTTAATTAATTAATTCTTACCAACTGGCTTTCTTTACGCCAGGGATCAGGCCTTTCGAGGCCATCTCGCGGAACTGGATACGGCTCAAGCCGAATGCACGCATGTAACCTTTCGGACGACCGGTGATCTTGCAGCGGTTGTGCAGACGTACCGGACTTGCGTTCTTGGGCAGTGCCTGGAGACCTTCATAGTCACCGTCCTTGAGGAGTTGTGCGCGTTTGGCAGCAAACTTTGCTACCAGTTTCGCACGTTTCACCTCGCGGGCTTTCATTGATTCTTTTGCCATAGTCTATTTACTTTTTGAAAGGTAAACCAAACTCACGCAGCAGAGCGAAGCCCTCCTCATCGGTGTTAGCCGTGGTAACGAACGTGATGTTCATACCCAGCAGTTTGGTGATGTTATCAATGTTGATTTCCGGGAAGATGATCTGCTCGGTGATACCTAAGGTGTAGTTACCACGACCGTCCATCTTGTTTGCGATACCTTTGAAGTCACGGATACGCGGCAAAGCCACGCGTACCAGACGCTCGAGGAACTCGTACATCTGCTCACCGCGCAACGTAACACGTACACCGATAGGCATCTTCTTACGCACCTTGAAACCGGCGATATCTTTCTTCGACTCCGTAGCCACGGCCTTCTGACCGGCGATGGCGGTCATCTCCTGAAGAGCCACCTCGATGATCTTCTTGTCTGCTACTGCATCGCCGAGACCCTGGTTGAGCACAATTTTCTGAAGGCGCGGACACTGCATTACTGTAGTGTAGCCAAACTCTTTCATGAGGACAGGAACGATACGCTCCTTGTAATCCTGCTTCAAACTTGCTGTATTCATACTTAGATCTCCTTACCGGTTTTTTTACTTACACGAACGAGCTTGCCGTCCTTCTCTACGCGACCTACGCGAACGGGTTGACCGTTCTCTACGACGTTCAGGTTCGAGATATGGATCGGAGCCTCCTGTTTAACGATTCCGCCTTGCGGATTCTTTGCATTGGGTTTGGTATTCTTCGATACCATGTTGACACCCTCTACGATAGCGCGTTGCTTTTCAACGAGCACCTCCAGTACGCGACCGGTTTTGCCCTTCGAAGCACCTGCGTTTACATAAACGGTATCACCTTTTTTGATGTGTAATTTAGCCATTTTTGTAATTTTTAGATGATTTAGAGCACTTCAGGTGCCAACGAAATAATTTTCATGTTCGTCTGACGCAACTCACGGGCTACCGGTC
The DNA here is from genome assembly GCA_017425065.1 of Paludibacteraceae bacterium. Lineage (GTDB taxonomy): Bacteria > Bacteroidota > Bacteroidia > Bacteroidales > Paludibacteraceae > Colicola. The sequence goes on along the minus strand of JAFPJV010000043.1, from coordinate 28,061 downwards.
CGAAGATACGGCTTCCGCGGAGCTCACCCGCATTGTTGATCAGCACGCATGCGTTGTCATCAAAGCGGATATAACTGCCGTCTGCACGACGTACCTCTTTCTTCACGCGAACCACGATAGCACGGCTGACCGTACCGTCTTTCACTTCCGAAGAGGGGATAACGCCCTTGACGGCTACTACTACGGTGTCTCCCAGGCTGGCATAACGTTTCTTGGTGCCGCCCAGAACGCGGATCACCAGGGCCTCTTTTGCGCCCGAGTTGTCCGCAACGATAAGTCTTGATTCTTGCTGTACCATAATTACTTAGCCCTTTCAATAATTTGAGTTAGACGCCAACGAATTGTTTTGCTCAGAGGACGAGTCTCCATGATACGAACGGTATCGCCTATGCCACACTCGTTCTTCTCGTCATGAACATGGAACTTGCGAGTCTTATTGACAAACTTGCCATAAATGGGGTGTTTCTCTTTCCACTTGACAGCTACCACAATGGTCTTGTCCATCTTGTTGGAAACGACGATTCCCACGCGCTCTTTTCTTAGATTTCTTTCCATTTCAATTGTCGTTTTTTACTTGTTAATTTCTCGAGCACGGAGCTCTGTTGCAAGTCGCGCGATGTTTCTACGAGCAACCTTAATCTGCAACGGATTGTCGAGCGGAGAAATGCTGTGGTTTAATTTCATCTGTACCAGGTTGTTCTTCTCAGCCTCCAGACGCTCTTGCACCTCAGCAGTGGTTAATTCTTTAATTTCAGCTGTTTTCATAATCCTAATTAAACATTTTGGGTTGGGTCGTAATCACGTCTTACGACAAATTTTGTTGTAACAGGAAGCTTCTGGGCGGCCAGACGAAGTGCCTCTTTTGCTACCTCGAAGCTTACACCATCTATCTCGAAGATAACGCGTCCAGGTTCCAATGGAACAACGAATCCTTCAGGAGCACCTTTACCCTTACCCATACGGACATCCAGAGGCTTCTTCGTAATAGGTTTGTCCGGGAATACGCGGATCCATACCTGACCCTGACGTTGCATATGGCGGGTAACTGCAATACGAGCTGCTTCGATTTGGCGACCTGTCAACCAGATGGTACCAAGGCTCTTGATACCGAACGAGCCAAATACGAGCTCTTGGCCGCGGTGAGCCACACCCTTGATGCGACCCTTCTGACAGCGGCGGAATTTAGTTTTCTTTGGTTGTAACATAACTGTTTAAATCTACAAATCGTTGATAATTATTTTTTGTTTCTGCGGAAACCACCACGGCGGTCGTCACGACGGCCGTCACGACGATCAGGACGTCCCTCTTTTGCCTGGGCAAAGTTAGGAGCCAGATCCTTCTTGCCGAATACTTCGCCACGGCAAATCCAAACCTTCACACCGATAATACCTACCTTCGTCAGTGCACCAACGTGGCAGTAGTCGATGTCGGCACGCAGCGTATGCAGAGGCGTACGGCCTTCTTTGTACATCTCCTTGCGGGCCATTTCGGCTCCGTTCAGACGACCGCTGACCTGTACTTTGATACCCTCGGCACCCATGCGCATGGTCGATTGGATAGCCATTTTCACAGCACGGCGGTATGCAATCTTGCCCTCGAGCTGACGAGCGATCTTGTTCGCTACGATAGTAGCATCCAGTTCCGGACGACGTACCTCGAAGATGTTGATTTGCACATCCTGCTTGGTGATTTTCTTCAGTTCCTCTTTCAATTTGTCAACTTCCTGTCCACCCTTTCCAATGATATAACCGGGGCGAGCAGTGCAGACAGTTACAGTTACAAGTTTCAGAGTTCTCTCAATAACGATACGGGAAATACTTGCCTCTGCCAAACGGGCATTCAGGTACTTGCGGATCTTGGCGTCCTCAAGCAGCGTATCTCCGAAATTCTTACCGCCAAACCAGTTGGAGTCCCAACCACGTACTATACCGAGGCGGTTTGCAATTGGATTAATTTTCTGTCCCATTTTGGTAATTACTTTTCAGCGTTAGTATTCTTGGTATCTACAAATATAGTAACATGGTTCGAGCGTTTGCGGATACGGTATGCACGGCCCTGAGGAGCGGGCAGCATACGCTTGAGCATCAATCCGCCGTCAACCATGATGTTACTAACATACAGTGTCTCTTGATCTGCTTTCTTGCCAGTCTTGTTTTCCCAGTTGGCGATAGCCGATTTCAAGAGTTTCTCCAGTGCACGGCTCGCTTCCTTCGTCGAGAAGTGCAGTGCACCCAGTGCGCGGTTCACCTCCAGGCCACGGATCATGTCTGCTACCAGACGCATCTTGCGCGGGCTGGTGGGAACGTTATTAAGCTTGGCAAAGTATTGGCTCTTGCGAGCTTCTTTCATTGCCTCAGCCGAATTATGTTTTCTAGCACCCATTTTAATCTAAATGTTTTTTTAATGTTGATTAATGATTCAATGGATTACTTTCTGTTACCCGAGTGACCACGGAACGTACGTGTCGGTGCGAACTCGCCCAACTTGTGACCTACCATGTTCTCCGTTACGTAAACAGGAATGAACTTGTTTCCATTGTGAACTGCGATAGTATGACCTACAAAATCAGGAGAGATCATCGATGCGCGGCTCCAGGTCTTAACAACTTCTTTCTTGTTAGCCTCATTCATAGCCAGCACCTTTTTCTCCAGCTTTAAGCTAATAAACGGTCCTTTTTTCAATGAACGACTCATAATGTTAATTTGATTTTAATAGGTTTTACTTCTTACGTCTTTCAATAATGTACTGATTGCTCTGGTTCTTCGGACGGCGTGTCTTGTAACCCTTTGCGAGCAAGCCCTTGCGGCTACGCGGATGTCCACCGCTCTGGCGGCCTTCACCACCACCCATCGGGTGATCTACAGGGTTCATGGATACACCGCGGTTGTGCGGACGACGACCCAGCCAGCGGCTACGGCCTGCCTTACCGCTCTTCTCCAGCGCGTGATCACTGTTACCAACTACACCTACGGTAGCTTTGCATGCGCTCAGCACCTTGCGCAATTCACCCGAAGGCAACTTGATGATTGCATACTTGTCCTCGCGGGAAGACAACTGTGCAAACGTACCTGCAGAACGAACCATGCAAGCACCCTGACCCGGACGAAGCTCGATGTTGTGAATCAGCGTTCCGAGGGGGATGTTTACCATAGGAAGTGCATTACCTACTTCAGGAGCCGCTTCTGCTCCCGACATTACCGTTTGACCTACTTGCAGTCCATTAGGTGCAAGAATGTAGCGCTTTTCGCCATCAGCATAGAATAGCAGTGCGATGCGAGCCGAGCGGTTCGGATCGTACTCTATGGTCTTTACTGTTGCCGGTACACCATCTTTGTTGCGCTTGAAGTCAATTACACGATACTTCTGCTTGTGTCCACCGCCGATGTAACGCATGGTCATCTTACCTACGTGGTTGCGACCACCCGTCTTGCGCTTTCCGAACACAAGAGACTTCTCTGGTGCGCTTGCTGTAATTGTCTCAAACGCGCCAATAACTTTGTGTCTTTGCCCTGGTGTGGAGGGCTTAAATTTACGTACAGCCATTTTTAGATGTTGCTATAAAAATCGATTGTTTCACCTTCTTTCAACGTAACGATAGCTTTCTTGTAAGCCTGTTTGGCTCCGCGAAGCAAACCGCTCTTGGTATAGCGCTGTTTGGTCTTCGGAGCGACGATCAGGGTGTTCACGTCGGCTACCTGTACGTTGTACATTTCTTCTACTGCCTTCTTGATCTCAATCTTGTTGGCATTGCGGGCTACCTTGAAACCGTAACGGTTCAACTTCTCGCCGGCGGCGGTCATCTTCTCAGTGACGATTGGTTTGATAATAATTGCCATAATAATAACCTCCTTTAAGCTTTAAAAGTTGCCTCGACAGCAGCGGCAGACGCCTCGGTCAGAACGACTACGTTCGAGTTCATGATAGTGTAAGTGTTCAGCTCGTTAGCCGTTACCACGTTCGTACGCTGGATGTTAGCGGCGGACTTGATAACGTTCTGGTCGTTCTCTGCCGTGATGAACAGCACCTTCTTGCCGGCTACGTTCAGGTTCTTCAGAACCTCTACCATAGCTTTCGTCTTCGGTGCGTCAAACGTCAGGGCGTCCAGTACGATCAGCTCGTTCTGCTTTGCGCGGAGCGACAGAGCGCTCTTGCGAGCCAGTTGTTTTACTTTCTTGTTCAGCTTGAAGTCATAGCTGCGGGGTACCGGACCGAATATCGTACCGCCACCTACGCGAACCGGAGACTTCAGATCACCCGGACGTGCACCTCCGCCGCCTTTCTGACGACCGAGTTTGCGGGTCGAGTGAGCATTCTCGCTACGTTGTTTAGCTTTCGCTGTGCCTTGGCGCTGTGCGGCCAAGAATTGCTTAACGTCCAAGTAAATAGCGTGGTCGTTAGGCTCGATGCCGAAGATGGCGTCACTGAGAGCAATCTTCTTTCCGGTCTCTTTACCGGCTTGATTCAAAATACTAAGTTCCATACTGCTAATTACTTGTTAATCATTACTACTGAGTTTTTAGCGCCCGGGATGCTACCCTTCACCATGAGAAGGTTGTACTCGGGAATCACTTTCAATACCACGAGGTTCTGAACCGTGATGCGGTCCGTGCCCATGTGACCTGCCATGCGCGTTCCCGGGAAGATACGACTCGGATAGGCACAAGCACCTACCGATCCCGGAGCACGGAGACGGTCGTCCTGGCCGTGAGTCGATTGACCTACACCGCCAAAACCGTGACGTTTTACAACACCTTGGAAACCTTTACCCTTGCTTGTGCCGATAACGTCAACGAACGAACCTTCCTCAAAGAGGTCGGCTACGGTCAGCGTCTGGCCAAGAGAAAGCTCTCCGTCAAACTCAAATTCTGCAAGATGGCGCATCGGTTGAACGCCAGCTGCCTTGAAATGTCCGGCCTCAGCCTTGTTCGTGTGCTTCTCGCTCTTGGGCATGAAGCCGATTTGAACTGCCTGATAGCCGTCCTTCTCAACAGTCTTCAGCTGCGTTACAACGCAAGGACCAGCTTCAATTACGGTGCACGGGATGTTCTTGCCGTCGGCACCAAAGACGGATGTCATTCCGACTTTTTTTCCTAATAATCCTGGCATGTTTGCTTAGATTGTTTTTTAAATAATTAATTGTTAATTTCCCTGTTCGCCATAGGGTTTTCCAGATTTCCAGTTTTCCAGTTTTCTAGTCTTCTAGTTTTCTAGATTTCTAGAGTTCTAGAGTTCTGGATTTCTAGCTACTCTCCTATGGATAGGGCATGATTTGTTTTGTGTCTCCGGTCTTTCGACTTTTGACTTTCGACTAATTTATCATACTTTGATTTCGACCTCAACACCACTCGCCAACTCCAGCTTCATCAGCGACTCAACGGTCTTGTTGTTGCTGTTGTAGATGTCGATCAGGCGCTTGTAGCTGGCCAACTCGAATTGCTCACGGGCTTTCTTGTTGACGAACGTGGAGCGGTTTACAGTGAAGATACGTTTGTGCGTCGGCAGTGGAATAGGACCGCTAACAACTGCACCCGTAGCCTTTACCGTCTTTACAATCTTCTCGGCGGATTTGTCCACCAGATTGTGGTCGAACGATTTCAGTTTGATACGAATTTTTTGACTCATAATAAATTTAATTTGTAATTTTTAATTTGTAATTTTTTCTTTTTTTACAGACCGCAGACCACCTAAAGAGTCATACGCTTAGATGACCCGCCGTCTATATTATTTATTTATATGAACGTACGTACGCACGCTTGCGCACACGCGTTCCTATTTCATTATACCAAATCTACGCGTCCGCCGCATTCTGTCAGCACAGCTTTGGCAATCGACGAAGAAACGGCATCGTAATGCGAGAACTCCATGGAGCTCGTGGCACGTCCGGAGGTGATCGTACGGAGTGCGGTCACGTAGCCGAACATCTCGCTCAACGGCACTTTGGCTTTCACGATACGGGCACCGTTGTGCGCGGTATCCATACCTTCTACCTGTCCGCGGCGTTTGTTCAGGTCACCGATAACATCACCCATCGACTCTTCCGGCGTAACGACCTCCACTTTCATGATCGGCTCCATCAGCACGGGTTTCGCCTTCGCACAGGCGCTCTTGAACGCCATCTGTGCACATATCTCGAAGCTCAGCTGATCCGAGTCAACCGGGTGGAAGCTACCGTCAATAACCGTCACCTTCAGTTTGTCCATCGGGAAGCCTGCGAGCACGCCGTTCTTCATGGCGATCTCGAAGCCCTTCTGGATCGACGGGATATACTCCTTGGGTATGTTACCGCCCTTGACGATATCCTCAAACTGCAGGGTGCCTTCAAAGCCTTCGTCAGCCGGCTCTACGCGAACAATCATGTCGGCGTACTTACCGCGGCCACCCGACTGCTTCTTGTATGTCTCGCGCAGCTCAACCGGCGCGCTGATAGCCTCGCGGTATGCCACTTGCGGACGACCTTGGTTGCACTCTACTTTGAACTCGCGTTTCAGACGGTCGATGATAATCTCCAGGTGCAACTCACCCATTCCCGAGATAACGGTTTGTCCGGTCTGCTCGTCGGTCTTGACGGTGAACGTCGGGTCTTCCTCTGCCAGTTTGGCGAGGCCTACGCCGAGTTTGTCGAGGTCGGCTTGCGACTTCGGCTCAACGGATATACCGATCACCGGAGCGGGGAACTCGATGGACTCGAGAACGATCTGTTTGTTCTCGTCGCACAGCGTGTCGCCCGTGCGGATATCCTTGAATCCCACGCCCGCACCGATATCGCCGGCGAGGATGGTATCCACGGGGTTCTGGTGGTTGGAGTGCATCTGGAAGATACGACTGATACGCTCTTTCTTGCCCGAACGGGGGTTGAAGACGTACGAACCGGCATCCAGTTTGCCTGAATAGACGCGGAAGTAGCACAGACGTCCCACGTACGGATCGGTAGCGATCTTGAAGGCCAGCGCACACAGCGGCTCGCTGTCGTCCGGCTTGCGGATCAGCTCCTTGCCCGAGTTGGGATCCGTTCCGAAGATCTCCGGCGTATCCATCGGCGAAGGCAGGTAGGCGCAAACGGCGTCAAGCATCGTCTGCACGCCTTTGTTCTTGAACGAACTGCCGCAGATCACCGGGAACATCTTCATCGACAGCGTCCCCTTGCGGATAGCTACGCGAATCTCTTCCTCGGTAATGGTGCTCGGGTCGTCGAAGTATTTCTCCATCAGTGTATCGTCGAACTCGGACACTGTCTCCAGCATCTTGTCGCGCCACTCTTCGGCTTCGGCACGCAGGTCGGCAGGAATCTCTTCCTCCACATACTCGGCGCCCATCGTCTCGTCGTGCCAGATGATCGCTTTCATCTTCACGAGATCCACCACGCCGCGGAATGTCTCTTCGGCTCCGACGGGGATCTGTATGGCGCAGGGATTAGCACCCAGCACCTCGCGGATCTGGCGGACAACATCGAAGAAGTTGGCACCGCTACGGTCCATCTTGTTCACGTAGCAGATACGCGGCACGTTGTATTTGTCGGCCTGACGCCATACGGTCTCACTCTGAGGCTGCACGCCGCCCACCGAGCACAGAGCCATGACAGCGCCGTCCAGGATACGCAGCGAGCGCTCCACCTCAACGGTGAAGTCCACGTGACCCGGAGTGTCGATCAGGTTGATCTTGTATTTCTGGCCGTCGTAGTTCCAGAAGGTGGTGGTAGCAGCAGAGGTAATGGTGATACCGCGCTCCTGCTCCTGCTCCATCCAGTCCATCGTGGCGGCGCCGTCGTGTACCTCACCGATCTTGTGTGTCAGACCGGTGTAGTACAGGATACGCTCCGAGGTGGTCGTCTTGCCGGCATCGATGTGCGCCATGATGCCGATGTTGCGATTCAAATGTAAATCGTGTTTTGCCATTTTCTTTCTTTCAATCTTTTTTGTACCTTGTCTAGTGTTCTATAGCTCTAGAGTTCTAGATTTCCAGTTTAGAAACGGAAGTGAGCAAATGCACGGTTAGCTTCTGCCATGCGATGCATATCCTCTTTACGCTTGAAGGCACCACCCTGGTTGTTGAAGGCGTCCATGATCTCGGCTGCCAGTTTCTCGGCCATCGAGTGTCCGCCGCGTTTGCGGGCGAAGTTGATCATGTTCTTCATTGCGATCGACTCTTTGCGGTCCGGACGGATCTCGGTCGGCACCTGGAAGGTAGCACCACCGATACGTTTCGACTTAACCTCCACCAGCGGAGTGATGTTGTCGAGCGCCTGTTTCCAGATATCCAGAGCGGTCTTGTCTTCTTGTTTCATTTTTGCATCCACGTTATTCAGTGCGTCGTAGAACACGGTGTATGCGATACTCTTCTTGCCATCCAGCATCAGATGGTTCACAAACTTAGCCACCATCACTTCGCCGAACTTAGGATCCGGCAGGATGACACGTTTCTTTGGTTTTGCTTTTCTCATTGTTTTAAATTGTTTTTTGGCTGTCTGTTGCTTCAGGGATGTGAAATTTGCGTTTCAACTTTCAACTTCCCTTACTCAACCCTCAACCCATTGTTTCCGTCCCATTCTATGGAACATTTAGTTAATAAAAGTCTTTACAGAACTGTTTGTTGATTGTTTGTTGCCGCGTTGAAACTTTCTACTTTTAACTTTCGAACTTCTCTCAACTCTCAACTCTCCATACGGCTTCAGCCGATCGTTCGAGGCTTTGCCGAGATAAGAACTCTCAACTTACTTTTTCGCTTTCGGTCTCTTAGCACCGTACTTGCTACGACGTTGCAGACGATTTGCTACGCCGGCGGTATCGAGTGTACCGCGAACGATGTGGTAACGTACACCCGGCAGGTCTTTCACACGGCCACCACGTACCATGACGATGCTGTGCTCTTGCAGGTTGTGTCCTTCGCCCGGGATGTAGGCGTTCACCTCTTTGGTGTTGGTCAGACGTACACGCGCCACTTTACGCAGTGCGGAATTAGGTTTCTTAGGCGTGGTTGTGTAAACGCGTACACAAACGCCACGACGCTGCGGACAACTGTCGAGCGCAGGGCTCTTGCTCTTGTCCACCAGTTCTGCTCTTCCTTTTCTAACTAATTGTTGAATTGTAGGCATTTTGTTGTTTTGATTTTTGTTAATTTTTATTATTAAAATGTTCCGTGCTCATGCGCGTTATGTGTATTCGCGCGAAAAAGCGTGCAAAATTACTACAAATTTTTCATATGTGCAAATATTTTGGCAAGAAAAATGTAATTTTTCGAGATTTTTCTCGATTTTGTGCAATAAACTTAGCAAAACCATGCTTGTATGGGGTTGTTAAGTTCTATTGGACAAAAGGTCGGGCTAACCCGAAATTACATGTTGCCAAAATATTTGCACATAGGCTGAACAATGCGAACGTAAATTTCGGCGGATTCCTTGCTCGTCCATAGTAAGGGCGTGCCGAAGTTACTACAGTTTTATCCGGCTGCCAAATCAAACTATGCTTTCGACTTTCGACTTTCGACTTTTGACTATTTTAAAAGATATTCATTATTCATTAATCATTAGTTTCAACACGGAAGTAATGTAGAGAATATGAGCAGTATGTTTGAGGGCTGTTCTGCACTTACTTCTCTTGATTGAACACAACGGCAAGACTTATACTGCCTCCGGCGCAGAAGTTAAGTAAACGTCTGATAATTAACAACTTAAACTATGAGCGGCTCAATTTCCTTTGAGCCGCTCTTGTTGTATCTGCATCGAATCAATCCTTCGTCCAACTCGAATCACCCACATATTCATCACGTGATCATCTTCCAATCACTATTCGAGGAAGAGCCGATCACGTTACGCCGGAGAGTCCCGCGAAAGACAAACGCCCGCAATTAACAATTTGGGATATTTCGCTTTTTTTCAAAAAAAAAGTAAGGTTTTAATCACCTTCTTTCTATCTCTTTCTCTTTTGCTTCTTTTCTCTTTCTCGTTCTTTTTGCAAATTGTCGCTTTTCCAGTTTTCCCAACAGACTCTTTAGACACTTTTCTGTCACGCTACGGTGACGTTCGGGATGCGAACGAGATGCGAACGTTGATGACATTTGAATACGAGCAGATGGCTTAAGGAAAATCATTATTCATTGAGAGACGCAAATGGCGAAAAATTGACTTTTTTTGTGTAAAAACAATTTTTGTCCCAAAATCCGAGCTTTTTTATTTGCATATATGCAGAAAAAGCAGTACTTTTGTGCGACTTTTGCACCGCAAACATTAGCAAAATGCTATAAACAACCCTTTTTTGTTTAACTTTAAAACACACAAACACATGAAGAAAATTTTCTTTTTTGCTGCTGCCCTGTTGGCAAGTATGACCGTATTGGCAGCAGATCCCACGTACGAGTCCTTCGATTGGGCTAGTGCAGACGCAATGGCAGAAGGTATTGCCGGCGACGCCACGGTATCGATTGCTGTTGTAACAAGCGGTAGCAACGGTAACGTGAACGGTCACTGGTACAAACCGCTGAACGGCGCCATTGACGGAAGTGCTTCCAATATGGGAACGCATCTGACGGTATCAGCTGCCAGCAAGATTGATTCCATTTCGGTATTGTTCTGCCCGAACGGCACCAGCAGCACCAATTTGGCTTGGGCAGGATGGGGAGAAGGCGTAACGCCGTCTGCCGAAGTAGGTGAGAATTTTGGCACTACAGAAAGTATTACAGCTTCCAAGTCATGGGAGGCTGCCATCTGGCAAACGATTGATTTTTCTGACAAGGAGTTATTTACTGTTTTCATCAGTCGTCAAGGAAAAAAACTGACAAACGCTGGAGCCAATATCTCTAACTTTGGCGACAACCAGACAGTTAACCTTCTCGGTATCCGCGTTTGGATTTCCGATGCTGTTCCTTCTACCGATCCCGTTTCCTCCGTTACCGTTGCCGGCGAAGCAGAGGGCTTTGTAGGCAGTTCCGTAAAACTGACCGCCACCACCGACGTGAAGGCTGACTCTATCTTCTGGACTGTTGACGGAGCCGTTCAGGAGAACAGCAACTCCAAGACGTTCACGCTTGCTCTTGAAGCTGCCAAGACCTATGCCGTAGTATGCCACGCTCGCAACCAATACAACGCAGCCGACGAATTTGCTGCATCGGAGGTATTCAACGTAGTAGCCACCGAGAAAGCCGTACTGTCGCAAGTAGATGTTACCGAGGCCACCGTTTGGGATTGGACAAAAGCAGCTGCCGTCAGCGAAATCAAATGGTCGGACACCAGTACGCCGAAAAAGAATGAGGAAGTTCTCTTGGCAAACGTAATTGATATGAACAACAACGCCGACTTCAACTCCCAGGCTCTTCTGTTCTCGGGCGAGTATCCTATCCGTGATGGCAAATACTGCCAGGGTGCTTATCTGCAGTTCCATACTACCGTAGCCGGTTATGTTCAGGTTGAGTTCAGCAATACGGGTGGCGGCGATCGTCCGAACCGTTATGTTGCCGTCAATGGTGTTGTAAATACCGAAGTTGGTTCCAATACCGCCAACAAGGTAACATCCGCCTTTATCCCTGTTGAAGCCGGAGACGTCAAGATTGAAGGTTCGTTCGATCCCTATGAGGGACAATATCTGCGTTTCTACAAACTTGTATTCGGCACCGGTGATATCCCGACAGCTCTCGAGAACACCGACGCAGCTGTCAAGGCAGAGAAAGTGATCCTCGAAGGCCAGATGTTCATCCTCAAGAACGGTGTACTCTACAACATGCAAGGTGCAGCGGTTCGATAAAGAATGAACGCTTAAAGTTTAACGTTTAACGAAAAAATCGCACATAAATTTGCACATGTGCGATTTTTTTCGTACCTTTGCACCGAATTTCAAAAATGCTCCGCTTTATCAGACATATCTCCAAAATGATGACACTGGTTTTGATGGTGCTGTTCTTTGCCGTATTGATAGCAGACGAGTACTACGACACGCTGCGTGCGATAGATGACTTGCGCATCTCGTCAGCCAAACAGTCCGACAAACAGTTACGCGGATTGGTGCGCCACCATGCCCCGAGAAAAGGCATCGTACGCACATATTATATATGGACATAACGCAAATGGTATAGACTCACGTGGGTTTATACCATTTTTTAGTCGAAAGTCGAAAGTCAAAAGTCGAAAGAAAAAAATTAAAGATATGACCTTATTGATTCAAATCATGACGCTTATCGGTTCCGTAGCGATGCTGATGTACGGAATGAAAGTGATGAGCGAAGGCCTGCAGAAGATGGCAGGCAGCAAATTGAGTAATGTGCTCGGCACGATGACCACCAACCGCTTTACGGGCGTGCTAACCGGAGCCTTTATCACAGCGGCCGTTCAGTCCTCAACAGCAACGACCGTGATGACCGTCAGTTTCGTCTCCGCCGCCATCCTGAGTCTGTCGCAAGCGATATCGGTCATCATGGGTGCCAACATCGGCACGACGTTCACGGCATGGATCATGGTGCTGGGTGGCGGTTCGTTCGACCTGCGTTTTGTGGTGTATGCGACGATCATCCTTGCCGTTGCGCTCATCCATTACAAGCGTAACACCGACCTCGGCGACTTCCTCTTGGGTCTCGCGCTGATGCTTCTTGGTCTGACGACCCTCAAGATCAACGCGACGGAGATGCACCTGGATCAGATAAGTGCCGTGCGCGACTTCTTCGCCGCCACATCCGCTTGGGGCTACGGCAGCTATTTCCTGTATCTGCTCGTGGGCGGCATCCTGACCTTTGCCGTACAGAGTTCGGCTGCCATCATGGCTATCACCATGACGCTCTGCTCGACGCATGTGCTGCCTATTGACATGGGCATATCGCTGGTTCTAGGCGAGAACATCGGCACAACAATCACCTCGAATATCGTGGCGCTCTCCGCCTCGGTGCAAGCACGTCGCGCCGCGATGGCGCACCTGGTGTTCAACCTGTTCGGCGTGTTCTGGGTGCTTTGCGTCTTCCGCTGGTTTGTTAGCGGCGTGTGCGAGCTATGGGGCGTAGAGTTCACGCCCGGCGTGCCGAGCGACGTGTCGCCGGACAAACTGAACGCCGTTTTGGCCACCTTCCACACGAGTTTCAACGTGCTGAACACCTGTATCCTTATCGGACTTATCCCATGGATGGAAAAGCTCGTCATACGAATCATACCGTCTGTTCCGGAGCAGAAAGACACCGACCGCCAGTTGCATTTCATCTCAGGCGGCCTGATGTCCACCAGCGAGTTGTCTATCTTGCAGGCGTGGAAAGAGGTGCATGTCTATGCCGTACGTACGCAACGGATGATCGGCATGGTGCATGACTTGTTCTATGAACAAGACGAGGAACTGTTCACCAAGATTCGCGAGCGCATCGAGAAATACGAAGGGATCTGCGACCGTATGGAACTGGAGATTGCAACCTATCTGAACCAGGTGGCAGACGGACGTCTGTCCGAGCAGTCGAAGCGCGAAGTAAACAAGATGCTGCGTATCGTGAGCGAACTGGAGTCGGTGGGCGACGCCAACTTCAACCTCTCGCGTTTCATCCGCCACAAACATGACGCAAAGCTGCAATACACCGACGCCCAAGAGAAAAACGTGGAACTGATGCTTTATCTCGTCAGCGGCGCAGAAACGATGATGGTCGAAGCCCTGAAAAAAGTGTCGGTCAGCAAGGAAGAGTTCCTCCAGATGACCAACATGGAGAACGAGATTAACAACCTGCGCAATGAGCTGAAGAACAGCAACATGCAATCAATCACGGCGCGGGAATACGACTACTCCGTGGGCGTCAACTACATGGATATCATCCGCGAGATAGAACGTATGGCAGACTATATCATCAACGTCGAAGAAGCACTCTACGCACACAAACACGACAGAAGAATTTGAATCTTCAAATCTTCCATACGGCTTCATCCGATTGTTTGAGGCTATGCCGAGATAAGAAATTTTCGAATTTTCAAATTTTTATTTGCATGAATGCAAAAAAAGTCGTACCTTTGCAGCCTGAAATAAAAACCCTTTTGTATAAACTTTATTTAATTGACACATTATGAGCAAACAAAAACGCTTTATACTGGCAGAGGACGAACTTCCCCGCCAGTGGTATAACATCCAAGCCGACATGGAGAACAAACCCATGCCGCTGTTGAACCCCGCCACGCGCGAGCCGGTCAGCGTGGACGACCTGAGTCATATCTTCGCAACGGAATGTGCACGCCAGGAATTAGACATGGAGCACGCCTGGATAGACATCCCCGAAGAGGTGCAGAACCGCTACCGCTTCTACCGCTCGACGCCATTGGTGCGTGCATATGCTTTGGAAGAAGCACTCGGCACACCGGCACATATCTACTTCAAGAACGAGAGCGTCAACCCGCTCGGTTCGCACAAACTGAACTCCGCCATCCCGCAGTGCTTCTACTGCCACGAGGAAGGCGTGAAGAACGTGACGACCGAGACAGGTGCCGGCCAATGGGGTGCAGCACTGAGCTATGCCGCCAAGACATTCGGACTGGAATGTGCCGTATATCAAGTGAAGATATCCATGCAGCAGAAGCCCTACCGCAGCAGCATCATGCGTACGTTCGGTGCCACCGTAACAGGTTCTCCGTCGATGTCCACACGCGCCGGAAAAGATATCATCACCGCCGACCCCAACCACCCCGGTTCGCTCGGCACCGCTATATCCGAAGCCCTGGAACTCGCCACCACGACGCCCAACTGCAAATATACCTTAGGCTCTGTCATGAGCCACGTCTCGCTCCATCAGACCGTCATCGGCCTGGAAGCCGAGAAACAGATGGCGATGGCAGGCGAATATCCGGACACAGTCATCGCTTGCTTCGGCGGCGGCAGCAACTTCAGCGGCCTCGCCTTCCCGTTCATGAGACACCAACTAAAGGGACAAAGTGACAAAGGACAAAGTACCAAGCAGATTGACTTTATTGCAGCGGAGCCGGCAAGCTGTCCCAAACTGACAAAAGGCAAGTTCGAATACGACTTCGGCGACTCGGCAGGCTACACGCCGCTACTGCCGATGTTCACGCTCGGACACGACTTCAAACCCGCCAACATCCATGCAGGCGGCCTGCGCTACCATGGCGCCGGCGTCATCGTCAGCCAGTTGCTCAAAGACGGCTTCATGCGCGGCATGGATATCCCGCAACTGGAGTCGTTCGATGCCGGTCTGCTGTTTGCCCGCACGGAAGGTATCATTCCCGCGCCGGAGAGCTGTCACGCCATCGCTGCCACTATCCGCGAAGCGAAACGATGCAAAGAGACAGGCGAAGAGAAAGTGATCCTGTTCAACCTGAGCGGACACGGACTGATCGACATGACTGCCTACGACAGCTTCCTGAACGGTGACCTCGTCAACCCGGGCTGGAAAGAATAAAACATCAATACATACACATACCATGAGAAAACAAATCCTGTTCATTGCGCTGTGCGTTGCCTGTATGGTGAACGCCGCTACCGTCTATACACGTATCAACAACAAGCCCGCAGCAGGCTGGCCCGGCACGTATATCCTCGTCTATGAGAAATCAGCCACCGAGGCCTACGTGTGGAACGGTCAGGACGCCTCGAACAACTACACCTCGGTAGCCATCGCTGACGGCAAGATAACGTCGGAAGCACTCGGCGACTGCCAAGTGACTGTCACCGAGCAGAGCAGCAAACGATACTACGTCCGTGCCAAAGACGGCTATATCGGCTGCGAAGCCAAGAAGAACAGCCTGACGTTCTCCAACGGAGGCAAAGAA
This sequence comes from Paludibacteraceae bacterium, assembly GCA_017425065.1. Lineage (GTDB taxonomy): Bacteria > Bacteroidota > Bacteroidia > Bacteroidales > Paludibacteraceae > Colicola. Next base: position 12,343 of record JAFPJV010000043.1, on the reverse strand, counting down.
TGTACGATAGAGTCCAACGGAGGCTACACGATGCTGGAGACCAACACCGGCACATGTCGTTTCCTGTGCTTCGAGACATCCGGCGCACACCGGTTCCGTTTCTACTATGACGCCGACAAGAAATGGGCGGACAGCAAGAAGCACAACATCTGTCTGTACGTCCTCGGCGAAGTGGAACAGGAAGAGCCGCAAAACCAACTCGACCTCGGCTATGCCCATGCCGAGATGTATGCCTGCGAATCCAAGTTCCCGACGCAGAACAATCCCTACGACCAGTACTTCATGACCTATCTCTTCCTTGCCCAGGAGGAGGACGAAGAAGCCGTGCCGCAGTTAGGACTTGAGATTCTCGCGCCGACCCAGTACTCCATCGAAGGCACCTACAAGTCGGATTACACACCGGGACAGAAGTACTTCCTGAACTGCCAGGCAGGTTCCAAGCACTCGTACTTCATCTTTCCCAACAAGTCGGAGCAAGGCTGGGGACAAGCCGCCATCAACCTTGCCGAACTGAAAATCACGAAGGTGGGCAAGTCGCAGCAGCCGAACGCATACATCTATCATATTAAACTGGTTTTTACCGACTCCAACAAGAAGATATGGACGCTGGACAAGGACATGGACGTCTATGGCTGGTGGATTGACTGCAACCGTCAGACTGATCCGATAAGCGACATGACTCCTGTCCCCTTTGCGCTCGAATCCGGCAACCACAACACGGAAAGCGAAGGCTCAACGGAAGCCGTGGAGCAACTGACGGCTCCGTCACGTGAAACGGACAAAGTGCTCATCGACGGCTGTCTCTACATCCGCCGCGACACCGAATTGTTCACGCCGCAAGGACAGAAAATAAGATAAACCAATGCGAAAAATCATTCTCCTGACAGCCCTGCTGCTAAGCCTGAGCGGCATAGCACAAGAGACGACCGACATGCACCTGCTGGAACTGCAAGGACCCGTTCGGTATGTACGTTATGATGAGACATGGGACGTCACGCCGGATGGGCAACCGACAAGCAAATCGGTGCAGGTCGAAGGCAACATGTACCGCCTTGACCGACACGGGCGCATCGAAAGTGCTACCCGGCACGGGAAGACCATTCAAATCATCCGCAACGCGCACGGCGACATACAACGGATAAAGATGCCCAAGACACCCGACTCGAAGGAAGATGACAGCTACGCATACACCATCCAATGGAACAAAGACGGCTATCCCCGGCAACTCATCTACGACGAGAAGGACTTCACTACGTGCCGAACAAGTTATATATATGGCGAGTACGTCAACAGATGGGTTGCCATCGACCATTGCGACGTGGAAGAGAGCGAAGGCTGGGAGGTAATGACCGGCTACCGCGTATTAGAGCGAGATGAATACGGCAACTGGACGAAACGGTTCGAAATGACCGTTGTTGCCGAACTGGATGACGAACAGCGTCTCGTCTTCAATTTAGAGACGCGAGGCATCCTGTACTACGAATAAAATCACAAAAAAATGCACATGCACTTGCGTATGTGCTTTTTTTTTTGTACCTTTGCGCCCAAATTTGGAATTAATTCCAAAAATTGCCTGTTATAAACCGCTAAATCGCATAGTATTATGGTTGAAGTGCTGAAATACACCCTACCCTCGCTGATCGTGCTTTTCGCCTCATGGCTCGTGATGTACAAGCTGTTCAAAAACGAAGAGCAGAAACGCATGTGGGAACTGAAAAAGACCACCCAGAAAGAAATCAACTCGGTGCGCCTGCGTGCCTACGAACGCATGGCATTGGTGCTGGAACGCACCCAGCCGGAGCATATGCTGTTGGACATACCAAACCTCAGCCAGATGACCGTATTGCAAGTGCAGAAACACCTGTTGCGCACCATCCGCATGGAGTTTGATCACAACATGAGCCAGCAGATTTACGTTTCCGAAGAACTGTGGGACCGTTTTATCCGTGCGCGCGACGAGATGGGAGCGTTTGTCAACACCATGGCCATTCAGATGCCCGAAGGAAGCAACAGCCTTGAATATGCCAAGACGCTCACGCAAGCATACACCCTGAACGGCGACACACCGTCCGCTCTGGCGCTCGCCGCGCTGAAAGAAGAAGTGAGAGGACTTTGGTGATAAAAAGTTGAAAGTTGAAAGTTGAAAGGTTTATCATACTGTTGTTTTTGCTCGCGTGCGCAGGTGGCGCGTGGGCGGACGACAGCATTGCCGTAGAAGCCGTAGCACCTGCCGACTCGGTATTTGGCACCGTGGCTGCTGACACATTCATGGTGGAAGCACCGACCGACAGCGTACAGACCATCACGATAGAAGCAACCGACTCGACGGCAAACAAACAACCGATATACCAAGGGACACTCGTCAAGCTCGACCTGCTGAATACCATCATCGAACTGGCAACCAGCAAGGGCAAGATACAAAGCTTTGAAGCAGCAGTCAGTTGGCGACTCAAACAGCGGTATTACCCGACCTTCGAAATAGGAGGTGCCAATGCCGTGACACAACCCGACAGCCTGCTGCACCGCGGAGCCGGAGGGTTCTTCCGCGTGGGTTGCGACATCAACGGCTTTCGGCGACATCCGGAGAGCCTGAGCGCCGCACTCGTCGGTATCCGTGTCGGCACAAGCCTGCAGAGCTACGAACTGGCGGGCTTCGAACGACGCTTCCGGGCAGACTGCTGGGGAGAAGTGGTGCTGGGCGTACAAGTGGACATATACAAAGGACTGCTCATGGGATGGAACGTGCGCTACAAAATACTCTTTACCCGCAACCTCAAAGAAGGCGAACAACCGCCTCGCTACATACCCGGCTTCGGACAAAGAGACGAATCCCGCTGGGGATTCAACTACTATATCGGATACAAAATATAATAAACAAAATATACACTATCATGAACAAGACACAAATTCAAAATCGCGCGGCAGACAACATCCGTATTCTGGCCGCAGCAGCAGTAGAAAAAGCAAAAAGCGGACACCCAGGCGGAGCCATGGGTGGCGCAGATTTTATCAACGTACTCTTCTCGGAGTTTTTGGAGTATGATCCGGAGAATCCCGGTTGGGAGGCTCGCGACCGCTTCTTCCTCGACCCGGGTCACATGGCACCCATGCTCTACGGCCAACTATGCCTCGCCGGCAAGTTCACGCTGGAAGACCTGCAGAACCTGCGTCAGTGGGGATCGGTAACGCCCGGACACCCCGAACGCGAGATAGAACGCATGATCGAGAACACCTCCGGTCCGCTCGGCCAGGGACACACGTTCGCTGTCGGTGCAGCCATCGCTGCCAAGTGGTTCAACCAGCGTTTCGGTGAGATCCACAACCCGACAATCTATGCCTTCATTTCGGATGGAGGCGTACAGGAAGAGATATCCCAGGGCGCAGGCCGTCTCGCCGGACACCTCGGACTCGACAACCTCGTCATGTTCTACGACTCCAACGAGATACAGCTCTCCACGGGTTGCGGCGAAGTGACGTCGGAAGACGTGGCAGCCAAATACAAAGCCTGGGGCTGGTTTGTTCAGGAGATCCCCGGCAACGACGCCGATGCCATCCGCGAAGCAATCATCCATGCAAAAGCCCACAAAGGACAGCCGTCTATCATCATCGGTCATACGACGATGGGTAAGGGCTGCGTGACGGCAGAAGGAGCCAACTGGGAAGGCAAATGTTCCACCCACGGTGCGCCGCTCAGCAAAGCCGGTGCCTCGTTCGAAAAGACCATCGAGCACCTCGGCGGCGACCCGACCAACCCGTTCCAGATCTTCCCCGAAGTGAAGAAACTGTACGACGACCGCGCTGCCGAACTGCGCGAGATATGCAACAACCGATACGCCGCATACCACGAGTGGGCTGCCAAGAACCCTGAGCAAGCCGCACTCTACGAGCAATACATGGCGGGCGAAGCACCCGAAGTGGACTGGAGCAAGATAGAGCAGAAAGCCGGAGCCGCCACCCGTGGCGCCAGTGCAACGGTGCTCAGCTATCTGGCAGAACATGTGGGCAACATGATCGTTTCGTCGGCCGACCTCTCCAACTCTGACAAGACCGACGGCTTCCTCAAGAAGACCCACGCTTTCACCAAAGGCGACTTCAGCGGACAATTCCTCCAGGCCGGTGTTTCCGAACTTACCATGGCTTGCGTCATGATTGGTATGGCGCTCCACGGCGGCGTTATCCCGGCTTGCGGTACCTTCTTCGTCTTCTCCGACTACATGAAACCTGCCGTACGCATGGCAGCCCTCATGGAACTGCCTGTTAAGTTCATCTGGAGCCACGACGCGTTCCGCGTAGGCGAAGACGGCCCGACACACGAGCCCGTTGAGCAAGAGGCGCAGATCCGTCTCATGGAGAAACTGCATAACCACCACGGAGCACCGTCCATGCTCGTTGTCCGTCCGGCAGACGCCGAAGAGACGACGCTCGCCTGGCGTGCCGCCATCGAGAACACCGCGACACCTACGGCACTCATTCTCAGCCGTCAGGACATTGCTCCGGTGCCCAATGTGAACTTCGAAGGCTTCCGCAAAGGTGCATATATCGTTTCGAAAGACGAGAACCCGCAAATCGTGCTGCTGGCTTCCGGTAGCGAAGTATCTACCCTGCTAGCAGGCGCCGAACTGCTCCGCGCAGAAGGAATCCGTCTGCAAATCGTCAGCGTTCCGTCCGAAGGACTCTTCCGCCAGCAACCCAAAGAGTATCAGGAGTCTGTGCTGCCGAAGGGCATCAAGCGTTTCGGTATGACGGCCGGTCTGCCTTGCACGCTGGAGAGCCTTGTCGGCGAGAACGGCGCCATCTGGGGTCTCAGTAGCTTCGGCTTCTCCGCTCCGTACAAAGTGCTCGACGAGAAACTCGGCTTCACCGCCAAAAACGTCTATGACCAAGTAAAGAAATTGCTGTAAAAAAAATATTCATTATTCATTAATCATTATTCATTTCCTTGATGGAATACAATTTTTCTGACATCGAGAAACGCTGGCAAGAAGCGTGGGAGAAGGAAGGTGTTTACACCGTTTCCAACGAGTCCGACAAACCGCACTTCTACGTGCTTGACATGTTTCCCTACCCTTCGGGCGCCGGCTTGCACGTCGGTCACCCGCTGGGCTACATCGCAAGTGATATCTACAGCCGCTACAAACGCTTGAAAGGCTTCAACGTGCTCCACCCGATGGGCTTCGACAGTTACGGTCTGCCCGCCGAACAATATGCCATTCAGACCGGACAGCACCCGGAGAAGACGACCTTTGAGAACATCGACCGCTATATCTCGCAACTCCGTAAAATCGGTTTCTGCTACGACTGGAACCGCGAGGTGCGCACCTGCGATCCGAAGTTCTACAAATGGACGCAATGGGCGTTCATTCAGATGTTCAACTCCTATTTCGACCCTAAGACGCAGAAAGCGCAGCCGATCTCCAAACTCATCGCCGAATGGGAAGCCAACGACCCGAAATGGGCGACGCTGTCCGAACGCGAGCAGCAGGAGCGGCTGATGAACTACCGCATCGCCTACCTCGCCGACACCAAAGTCAACTGGTGCCCGGAATTAGGCACCGTCCTGGCAAATGACGAGGTGAGCGAAGGCCTCTCCGTTCGCGGCGGTTTCCCCGTCGAGCAACGTGTCATGCGCCAGTGGTGTCTGCGCGTGAGTGCATATGCAAACCGTCTGCTGGAAGGTCTCGACCGCCTCGATTGGACCGACAGCCTCAAAGAGACACAACGCAACTGGATCGGCCGTTCGGAAGGTGCCGAGATGAAATTCTTGGTCAAAACTCAAAAGTCGAAAGTCGAAAGCGATGAGTTGTCCATGACGATCTTCACTACGCGCGCGGATACTATATATGGTGTGACCTTTATGGTTCTCGCGCCGGAAAGCGAATACGTACAAAAAGTGGTGACGGACGAACAACGCGAAGAAGTGGAGGCTTACCTCAAGCGCTGCAAGAACCGTACGGAGCGTGAGCGTATCGCCGACCGCCGCGTAACGGGTGTATTCACAGGCAGTTATGCCATCAACCCGCTCACGCAGGGCGAGATACCCATCTATATATCCGACTATGTTTTAGCCGGCTACGGCACAGGTGCCATCATGGCAGTTCCGGCACACGACAGCCGCGACTATGCTTTCGCACGCCATTTCAACCTGCCGATCATCCCGCTCATTGAGGGCGCAGATGTAAGCGAAGAGTCCTTTGATGCCAAGGAAGGCAAGATGATCAACTCCGGTTTTCTCAACGGCATGGAGGTCAAAGACGCCATCCAGGCCATGAAGGAGTACATCACCAACACCGGCATCGGTCGCGTCAAGGTTAACTACCGTCTGCGCGATGCCATCTTCTCGCGCCAGCGTTATTGGGGCGAGCCGTTCCCCGTTTATTACAAGGACGGTATGCCTTATACCCTGCCCGAAGAGGAACTGCCGCTGTTGCTGCCTGAGGTTGAGGAGTTTAAGGGCGTGAACGGCCAGCCGCCGTTGGGCAATGCCAAGGACTGGACCTACAACGGCTATCCGTTGGAGCTGTGCACTATGCCCGGCTTTGCCGGCAGCTCGGCTTATTACCTCCGATACATGGATCCGCACAACGATCAGGCACTTGTAAGCAAACAGGCAAATGAGTACTGGCGTCAAGTCGATCTCTACCTCGGCGGCTCGGAGCACGCAACGGGACATCTGATTTACAGCCGTTTCTGGAACAAGTTCCTCTACGACCTCGGCTACGTCTGCGAGGACGAACCGTTCCGCAAACTTATCAACCAGGGCATGATCCAAGGTCGCTCCAGCTTTGTCTATCGCTATGTCGGCGAAGGCGCAACGGGCAACCTCTATATCAGTTACAACCTCATCGAGAATCCGGAATACAAGGACAAAGTACAGCCTATCCACGTCAGCATCAACATCGTCAACAACGACGTGCTCGACATCAATGCTTTCCGCGCGTGGATGCCGCAGTTCAAGAACGCTGAGTTCGTCTTTGCCGACGGCACTTCGTCCGAACTGACAGGCTACACAGCCGGTGCAAAACAGTTTATCTGCGGCTGTGCGGTGGAGAAGATGAGTAAAACGTTCTTTAACGTGGTCAATCCCGATGATATAGTAGAACAGTTCGGTGCCGACACTCTCCGTCTCTACGAGATGTTCCTTGGCCCGCTTGAGATGTCAAAACCCTGGGACACCAACGGCATTGACGGCGTACACCGTTTCCTCAAACGTCTTTGGAACCTCTACGAGAACATCGAAGACCTGGAGCCTACGAAAGACGAGCTGCGCAGTCTGCACAAACTCATCAAGAAAATCACGTGGGACATCGAGAACTTCTCGTTCAATACGTCTATTCCGGCATTTATGATTGCGCAGAACGAACTGACAGCTCTCAAATGCCACAAGCGCGCTATACTCGAGCAGTTCGCAGTCCTCATGGCTCCGTACGCTCCACATATTGCCGAAGAGATGTGGCACCGTTGCGGAAATACGTCATTCGTAGTGAATGAAGAGTGGCCCGAGTGCAACGAAGCCTACCTTGTGGAAGATACGCAGAAATACCCCGTGCAGTTCAACGGCAAAGTGCGCTTCACCATCGAGTGTCCGAAGGATACGCCGAAAGAAGAAGTAGAAAAACTGGTACTTGCCAACGAGGATACCGCCAAGTACCTCGCAGGCAACGCGGTGAAGAAGATCATCGTCGTGCCCGGCCGCATCGTGAACATCGTAATGGGATAAAAACAAAAGGGAGGCGAGTTGCCTCGTCTCCCTCGTGAACCAGCTGGGGCTCGAACCCAGGACCCCATCCTTAAAAGGGATGTGCTCTACCTGCTGAGCTACTGATTCTCCAAAAACGGCTGCAAAAGTACTGCTTTTTTTTGACATACACAAATATTTTTGCAAAAAATTAACGAAAAACGACATTTTTGGGCTTTTAACCGCAATTATGCAACTAAAATTAACATATAATCGGCGCAAAACACACTCCGTAGAAGTCGGAAACATCTGTATTGGTAGCGACTACCCTGTCCGCGTGCAGACGATGGCCAACACCTCAACCAACGACATCGACGCCTCCGTCGAACAGGCGCGCCGATGTATCGAAGCCGGTGCCGAACTGCTGCGTTATACGACGCAAGGTATGCGCGAAGTGGAATCGCTGCGCGAGATTCACGAGCAGGTGCTTACCTCCGTTCCGCTTGTGGCAGATGTTCATTTCCAGGCCGATGTGGCAGATGCCGCAGCACAAGTGGTGGAGAAAGTGCGCATCAATCCGGGCAACTATATCGATCCCGCACGCAAATTCAAGCACATCGACTATTCCAACTCGGAGTATCGTCAAGAACTGCAACGCCTGCGCGAACGCTTCACAAGGCTACTCGACATTTGCAAGGAACATCACACGGCTATCCGTCTGGGCGTCAACCACGGTTCGCTCAGCGACCGCATCATGTCGCGCTATGGCGACACTCCGGCCGGCATGGTGGAGAGCGTCATGGAATTTCTGCGTGTGGCAGAAGACGAGCATTTCCCGAATATCGTCATTTCCATCAAGGCGAGCAACACGCGCGTGATGGTCGATACCGTACGTCTGCTCGTCAAGCAGATGCGTCATGAGAAGATGACCTATCCGCTTCATCTGGGCGTGACGGAAGCCGGCGAAGGAGAAGACGGACGCATCAAGTCTGCCGTAGGTATCGGAGCACTCCTGGCAGACGGCATTGGCGACACAATCCGGGTGAGCCTGAGCGAACCGCCCGAGAACGAGATTCCCGTGGCACAGGATTTGTTAGCCTATTTTGCGGACGACGATTCGCCGCGCTACGATGGCTCGGTGACAGCCGAAGTGCTTGACAACATAGGCGGCACAGCCGAGATACGCTACTCTTCCATGGAGAGCGACTGGGAACTGTTCTGCCTGCAAGCGGCCGCCGAGTGCGGACGACTGCTATGGGACTACAAAGCGACGGAACTGACGCTCGAAAATCCGAATTTCACGGAGTCGAAACGCAACTTCCTGAGCAAGGACATCCTGCAGGCGGCACGCGTGCGCATGTATAAAACGGAATATATCTCGTGCCCGGGATGCGGACGAACGCTCTTCGACTTGGAAAAGACAATCCAGGACGTGAAGGCGGGTCTATCAGGCATTGAAAATGCCGGTCTATCAGCAGAGCGGTCTAACAGTGGAACGGTCTATCAGCAAAGCGGTCTGAAGATCGCCATCATGGGCTGCATCGTCAACGGACCCGGTGAGATGGCAGATGCCGACTACGGTTATGTAGGCGCAGGACGCGAACGTGTCAGCCTCTATCGCGGCAAAGAGTGTGTGCTCAAGAACATCCCGCAGGAGGAAGCCGTACAAGAACTGCTGAAACTGATAGAACAAGACAAACAACAATAAATCCAACAATCAACAATGAAAACAATGCAAAAAAGTCCACTTCAGATAGCCCGTCAAAGCTATCAACCCAAAATGCCGGTGGCACTACAAGGCGCAGTACGTCTCGTAGAAGGCGAGAAGACACATTCAGTAGCCGACCAGGAGGAGATTCAACGCCTCTTCCCTAACACTTACGGCATGCCCATCATCAAGATGGAGCCGGCTGAAGGTAAGCCGCATATGGCAGAGCCTATCAACGTAGGCGTCATCCTCTCCGGCGGTCAGGCTCCCGGCGGTCACAACGTCATCTCCGGTCTGTTCGACGGCCTCAAGGCACTCAATCCGCAGAACAAACTGTACGGTTTTCTCGGAGGTCCCAGCGGTCTGATCGACGGCAAGTACCAGGAACTGACAGCCGACATCATCGACGACTACCGCAACACGGGCGGCTTCGACATCATCGGTTCGGGTCGTACCAAACTGGAGGAGACATGGCAGTTTGACAACGGCATCAAGGTGTGCCAGGACCTCGGCATCAAGGCTATCGTCATCATCGGTGGCGATGACTCGAACACCAACGCTTGCGTGCTGGCAGAGTACTACCTGCAGAAGCAATGCGGCATCCAGGTGATCGGTTGCCCGAAGACCATCGACGGCGACCTGAAAAACGAGATGATTGAGACCTCCTTCGGTTTCGATACGGCTTGTAAGGTCTATTCCGAACTGATCGGTAACATCCAGCGCGACGCCAACTCGGCAAAGAAATACTGGCATTTCATCCGCCTCATGGGTCGTTCGGCAAGTCATATCGCATTGGAGTGCGCTCTGCAGTCGCAGCCCAATATCTGCCTCATCTCCGAGGAAGTGGAGGCGAAGAAGATGACGCTCAACGATATCGTAGAGCAGATCGTAGAAGTCATCGTTGACCGCGCCAACCACGGCCTCAACTTCGGTACGATACTTATCCCGGAAGGACTCATCGAGTTCATTCCCGCCATGCGCGTACTCATCCAGGAACTCAACGACATGTTGGCTGCCAACGAAGAGTTCGCCGCATTGGAAGGCGACGATGCCAAACGCGAGTACGTTAAGTCGATGCTTACTCCCGCCAGCTGCGAACTGTATCGCTCGCTGCCGAAGGGTATCGCACGCCAGTTGACGCTCGAGCGCGACCCGCACGGAAACGTCATGGTCAGCCTCATCGAGACCGAGAAACTGCTCATCGAAATGGTCGGCAAACGTCTGGCACAACTCAAGGCACAAGGTGTCTTCAAAGGCAAGTTCTCTGCCCTCAACCACTTCTTCGGCTACGAAGGACGTTGCGCTATACCTTCCAACTTCGATGCCGACTACTGCTACTCGCTGGGCGTAACGGCTACCCACCTCATCGCTGCCGGCAAGACGGGCTATATGTCGAGCGTGAAGAACCTGACTCGTCCCGCAGCCGAATGGATTGCAGGCGGTGTGCCTATCACGATGATGTTCAACATGGAACGCCGCAACGGCAAGATGAAACCCGTTATCCAAAAAGCCCTCGTTGACCTGAACGGCGCACCGTTCCGCTATCTCAAAGAGCATCGTGCCGAGTGGGCAGACGCCAACACATCGTATATCTATCCGGGACCCGTTCAGTACTACGGACCTACCGAGGTTTGCGACCAACCGACTCACACCCTTAAACTGGAACAGGAGAAATGAAACGCTTACTGACTATCCTCCTGACCGTGCTGACACTCTGCGGCACGGCAGCAGCCCAGTTCACAGAGGCCGACAAGCCGCTGATGGACGCTTATCTGGAGAACAACATGCAGCGCTGGAAGAATTATATCGATGCTACCGGCGCCAACTGGGCACAACTGACCACCCAGCAGCGCTTGCGTCTGATGGCGTATGAATACGGCTACTGCGCCGCCACACTGGACGTGAGCAAGAAGCAGGCTGCGCCCTACGTCGAGAAGTTTCGCGCCCATGTAGAAGCTATGGAGAAACAGCTGCCGAAAGGATACTACGACATGTATATGTCGTCTATCTATGCCTTTGAGATCATGATGGGCAAGTCGGCGCATTTCATCAGCACGCTCAAACTGGCAAGTTCCGCGGCAGAGAAGAACCCGACCAACCCTATCACGCTGGGCTATCGGGCGAATGTGCTATTCTATGCGCCGCGTGGCATCGGCAACAAGAAGGAGGCACTCGTTGTCTTCAAGAAGAGCGAGAAATACTACCAGTCGCCCGAATGGAAGTACTGCTGGAACCGCCCGGCCACCTTGCTTACCATCGCCCAATGCTATGAGAAGCAGGGTGATCTGGATATCGCTTTGCAACGTGCGACCGCTTTGTTGCAGGAGTTCCCGAACTATAAATACGTTCGCGACACCTACCTCCCGCAACTGAAAGCCAAGAAAGCCAAAGAGAAAAAGTAAAAGATCAGCAGACGAATAGACTAGTTGACCAGAAGACTATAAAATCAACCGCTTAAAAGTTGCGCCCGACACGGCTAAAAGGGAATAAGCCTATAAAAACAAAGTTTTTTAGTAACATCGTGCATTTTTGTCGCATTTTTGCGACAACCGATCACCCTCCCAACTATCCGAGACCTTCGCGCCTCGGATAGTTTTTTTCCCCTTTCTCCCCTTTCGTTCCCTGCTCCGCGTAATAGCGCGGAGTTTCGCTTCGGCTGTTTTTCCGGATACTATCCGGCCTTCTTCTTTTCATTTCCGCCTTTTCTTCGTCGATTAGCGTCGAATCCTATTCGACAAAATCGTCTTCCAAACGATTGACGACCAAAGACCAACGACAAAACCGTTAGAGATTAGTTGTTGATAAGTTGAATATAAGTTAGCTGTTGCCCTCCCATCTATCTAATGTCATTTACTTGTCTTTTACCTGTCAGGACCGACGGTCAGCCGACGGTCAACCGATAGTCAACGCTAACGTCACGCCTCAATCAGCCCAAGATCTGACTCATTTTTGTTCAATAT
>JAFPJV010000042.1 GCA_017425065.1 Paludibacteraceae bacterium | reverse complement strand
TTCGCCGACCAGCACGCTCACGTTGTGATCCGAGTTGAATGTCTGCTTCCATTCGAGGGTGTTGTGGTTGGTCAGTACGGTGCTATACTCGTCTGTCACCTGAAGTTGTGCGGTACCGGCCGGGATGCCCGGACGTCCGGTGTTACGTGCTTCGTAAGAAGTGGGGCCAAAGTATTTGTTGGTAGTGATATGGCGGTTTTGATAGCCCAGATCAACACGTGCAGTGAAATACTTGGCGAACTTATAGCTGGCATATCCCTGGATATTCCACTTGTTGTCCACTCTGCTCTTGTACTTGTCGCGGATCGTGGTGATCGGATCGTAGAGCGAACCGAAGGTCTCGTCCTCTTCCTCGGAACTACCGTCGCTCTTGGAGAGCAGCTGGGTAGGCGCATACACTACGCAGTTGCGCAGACGTGACTCGGTAGCGGAGCCGTTGTCCTTTACGGCATTCGTTCCGGAGCCGAGCACCTCGGTATTGGTAAAGCGGGTCGAGAAGCTGAGTGTGAAGTTCTTGAACGGTTTGAACTTAGCCTTCGCCGCAATGTTGTTGCGCACATAGTTGGATTGCTCCATGATTGCCTTGTCGTCGATACGATTGTACGAGAGGTTGAAGTTAGCCACCTTGTTACCGCCGGAGAGGCTGACCGACTGATTCGACGTGAAGCCGGTGCGGCCGAACGTACGATCCTGCCAGTCGATAAACGGATGCTGATCAGGATCAGCGTATTCCTTCAGCAAGGTGGTAATAGGCGTATTCTCAATTTCCGCCGGATCTTTGTACTTGGTGTCGTTGTACAGCTTGTCGAAATAGGCGTAGAAATTGCTGCGCATTCCGGACAGCGAGTGGTCTTTCTGCCAAGCTGCCTCGTACTGCATCAATGCAAACTCCTCGGGATCCATGACGTCGTATTTCTTGGCAATCTTCTTCCATCCGATAAAGCCGGAGTAATCCACATGGAATTTCATCTTGTCGTCGTCGGAGTCGGAGTCCTTGGTCGTGATGATGATAACGCCGTTGGCGCCCTGTGCACCGTAGATAGCCGTAGCGGCAGCATCCTTGAGGACATCCATCGACTGGATGTCGCTGGGTGCAATATCAGCGATGGAGGAAACAGGCATACCGTCCACGATGTAGAGCGGGTCGTTGGATTGCGTGAGCGACGTTCCGCCACGTACACGGATCTTGACGTCGGCATCAGGGCTACCCTCGGTAGTCACAACAGTCACACCGGAAAGCTTTCCCTGGAGCGCTTCGGCTGCAGAGGTGACAGGCACGTCTTTGAGTTGGTCGGCACCAACGGAAGCAACGGAAGTAACCACGTCACGTTTCTTGGTCGTTCCGTAACCGGTAACAACAACTTCCTCAAGCACTTGCTTGTTTTCCTCAAGCACTACGTTAATCACATCGCCTGTGATATTTACCTCCTTTGTCTGCATTCCGACATAGGAGAATACAAGCACTTTGGCATCAGCAGGAGCATCAATCGAGTACTTGCCGTCAAAATCCGTTACGGTTCCGACGGTTGTACCTTTTACCACTACTGAAGCCTGAATCACGGTTTCACCCGTTTGGTCTTTCACAACACCCGTAATGACGCGTGCTTGCAAACCCATGCCGACAAGCAGTAGGCAGAAGACTGTCATTACACGAATTGCGCTGAAATTCAGTTTCATAAGGATAAATGTAAAAAAGTTAGTATTAGAAAATTAGATTGTAATTTTCGGTATTTGTCTGTCTGATTATACATATCGGGTGCAAAGGTAATGTTTTTCGCGCGCATACATGTGTAAAAATTGACGGAAAATGTAACTTTCCGCCAAAATCTACTCTTTTATTGTTCAAAAGGTTCTGCGTAGTTGCAGCCGAGTTGCCATCGCGAGCAGCCGTAACGTGTGCGTCCGCGGATGATTGTTCCCTTTCGGCAGATAGGGCACATCAGTCCGGCTTTGTTCTGTTTGAGTTCGCGGACGACATCGACTGTCATCTGCTTGAGTTCGTCCAAAAACTGCTGCGCGGTATAATCTCCCCGTTCTATTTCGCGGAGTTTTTTCTCCCATCGTCCGGTCAGTTCGGCGGACTTCAACAGAGGCGATATAATCGTGTGAATCAGGTCGATACCGATAGCCGTCGCCTTGATGGTTTTGCGTTCCTTGACGATGTATTTGCGCTGGTAGAGTTTCTCGATAATAGCCGCTCGGGTAGAAGGACGTCCGATACCGTTTTCCTTCATTGCGTCGCGCAAGTCCTCGTCTTCGACCGTTTTTCCAGCCGTTTCCATTGCGCGGAGCAAGGTGGCTTCGGTATAATACTTTGGCGGCGTAGTGGTTTTCTCCTTGAGTTGCGGTTCGTGCGGTCCGCTCTCGCCTTTCTGGAATGCGGGCAACGACTTGGAAGACTCCTCTTCTTCGGGGTCTTCGGCATCATTCTGATTATTCGGAGAATTCGGAGTATTCGGAGTATTCGGATTATTCTGATTGTTCTGATTGTCTTTTTCGAAGACGACGCGCCATCCGGGTTTGAGCACTTCGCGGCCTGTCACCTTGAACGGTATTTCGCCCGCTTCTGCCAGAACGGTCGTGTTGCTGACTTCGCAATCCGGATAAAATGCGGCGATAAAGCGCAAAGCCACCAAGTTGAACACCTTTTGCTCGTCCGCTGTCAGACCGGTAGGATGCTGTCCGGTCGGAATGATAGCATGGTGGTCGGTCACTTTCTTGTTGTCGAACACTTTCTTGGACTTAGGCAGCGAGCCGGCACCTTTTCCTCCGTCGGCTTTGAGCGCCAGCAGCGGTTCCACTTGCGGATATTGCTCGCGAATACCCCGTAATGTGGCAGGCACCTTCGGATAGATATCGTCGCTCAAATAGGTGGTGTCCACACGCGGGTAGGTCGTGATGCGTTTCTCGTAGAGAGACTGGATGAGTTTGAGTGTCTGGTCTGCAGAAAAACCGAACTTCTTGTTGCACTCCACTTGCAGACTTGTCAGGTCGAACAGTTTGGGTGCGAACTCGGTGCCTTTCTTTTTCTCTACGGATGTGATAGTCAGCGGCGTAGCACTCGCTTGCATCATCAGCTTCTGACCTTCGTCGAGCGTGTTGATGGCATATTCGCCCTCCTCTGCCGGCAGTTGTGCGGTAAAGAGCGTGTCGCGATAGAGCGTTTTGAGTTCGTAGTAGGTGCGCGGCACGAAATTCTCTATTTCCGCTTGCCGTTTGACGATAAGTGCCAATGTGGGTGTTTGGACACGTCCGATAGAGAGTACCTGACGGTCTCTTCCTATTCCTTTAGAATAACGCGACGTGTACGCGCGCGTAGCATTCATGCCGAGCAACCAGTCGCCAATGGCACGCATCAGTCCGGCTTCGTAAAGATGCTGGTAGTCGGATTGGTCTTTGAGTTGTCGAAAACCTTCGGCTATGGCTTCTTCTGTCAGCGAACTGACCCAGAGACGTTTTACGGGGCATTTGCAACCGGCTTTCTGATATACCCAGCGCTGGATAAGTTCTCCTTCCTGGCCGGCATCCCCGCAGTTGATTACCTCGTCGGCTTGTGAGATAAGCGCCTTGATGATGTTGAATTGCTTTTGCACGCCTTTGTCGTCGTTGACCTTGATGCCAAAACGTGCGGGAATCATCGGTAGCGAGCTGAGACTCCATGATTTCCATTGGTCGTTGTAATCCTGCGGGTCAAGGAGCGAACACAAGTGTCCGAACGTCCAAGTGACCTGATATCCGTTTCCCTCGAAATAGCCGTCATGGCGTTTCGTGGCGCCAAGCACTTTGGCGATATATTGTCCTACGGAAGGTTTCTCTGCTACACAAACGATCATACTGTGTTCTTCGCTATATGTTATTGGAACAACTAACTTATATCTAACTAATAACTAACTTATCTCTAACGATTGTCTCGAGATTGGGTGCCGTAACCGTAACCATAGCCATAACCGGTATGCGAGCCTTTGACTGCGTTGAGGACGCCGCATATCTGCTTCATCCGTTTCTGTTCCGCCACCTGGTTGATATAATCAATCATGTCGGAAGGCGTATAGTCGGCGCGGCTGACGAAAATCGTCATATCCGCTATGCGATCCAGGAGGAAGGTATCGCTCACGAGTGCGCAAGGAGCCGTGTCCACGATAATATACTCGTACCGTTCACGCAGTTCGGCAAAGAGTTGGTCAAGGCGGTCGCTTTGAAGCAATTCACCCGGATTCGGCGGCACGACACCACAGGGGATGATATCCAGATTCTTGTGTTCTCCGCTTGGCACAATGACATCATCCACCGAATAATCTTCTTCGGCAAGATAGCTTGTCAGGCACCCCTGTTGAGGCAAAGAGAAATACTTCGCAAGCATCGGTTTGCGGATATCCAATCCGACGAGTACCACCCGTTTTCCCAGAATAGCCAACGAAAGAGCTGTATTGGTGGATACGTAGGATTTGCCTTCTCCGTTGATACAAGAGGTGACAAGTATCACCGGCGACTTGACATCCGACGGAATGACAAAGCGCAAATTGGTGCGCAAGAGCCGGAACAGTTCGGCAGAAACCGTTGTCTCGCCCTCATGGATGGCGATATGCTTGCCTCTGGAGTTGGCCACGATTTGTCCGAGATACGGCACTTTGAGCAATTTCTCGAACTCCTTCGGATCGCGGATCTTGTTGTCCAACAAGGTATAGAGATAGAGTGCTCCTGCCGGCAGCAAGAGACCGAGCAACAGACACAAAGCAATAATCATCCTCGGCTTCGGGCGTTGCGTCTCGGGATTGATACGCGGGACGTCAATGGTCTTGGTAGGCGTTGCGGTAGCTGCCAACATGAGTGCATTCTCTTCCCGTTTCTGATAGAGCAGCAAGTAAAGCGTCTCCTTGAGTTCGCGCTGGCGTGCGAGACGTATGAACTCGCGTTCCTGCTTGGGCACATTCTCGATACGCTGGTTGATTTCTGCCTGACGCATCTCCAAAGAGGCTTTGCTGATCTGGAGTCCTTTGCGTACGTTGACGATGCTGGATTCGATATTCGAGCGCATCGAGTTCAACTCGGCATTCAACTGGTCGAGCACCGGACTGTTTTCCGTTGCCGTCCGCTGGATGCGGAAGTACTTGAGCAAGGCTTCGTTGTACTCGCCGATAAAAAGAGCCAGCGCTTCGTCTTCGATGCTGATATTGGCAGGCAGCAAACTATGCTGATTGCGCGAGTCTTTGAGGAAATCGGAGATATAGTTGACAAGACTCAACTGGGTTTCCACTTCCGCCAGTTGCTTCTGTTCTTCGACGCCGGAAGCCAGGAGCAGTTTGGCTTCTTCTCCCAAGTTGGCCATTCCGTGTTCGGACTTGTATTTCTCGACCGCATTTTCGGCATCGGCGAGTTCGCGGGATATGATTTCCAGACGGGAGTTGATGAAGTCCGCCGTATTGGAAGCAATCATATTCTTGTCGGTCAAGGCGTTTTGGTTGTAATCCGTGATGAGTGCGCCGAGCAGGTCTGCATCACGCCTCGGCATCGTCGAAGAGATGGAGAGGTCGAAGATGTTTGACTCGCGTTTGTGTTGCGATATTTGCGTTAGCTGGGTATAATAGGCGATAGCTATTTCCGGCGTGCGATGGTGGATCCGGTAGCGTGCGCCCTCGACGAGTTCGCCCGTAAGAACCAGACGTATCTGTCCGATATACGGCAAGTCGATAGGCTGGCTGAAATCGCTAACCACCACGA
Source organism: Paludibacteraceae bacterium (assembly GCA_017425065.1). Classification (GTDB taxonomy): domain Bacteria; phylum Bacteroidota; class Bacteroidia; order Bacteroidales; family Paludibacteraceae; genus Colicola. Next base: position 23,501 of record JAFPJV010000042.1, on the reverse strand, counting down.
AACAGGACTTTCCGAAGCCCAAGCCGGACTTGATTTTGTATCCTTTGCGTACGGGTTTGATGTCAATTCGGAACGGACTGCGTGCCGCTTTTTCAGTCAGTTTGAGGCACTCAAGGCGGAATGTGTGTTTCGGATATTCTCCTTCCCAGCGGAAATCCTCCTTGATCCAGTAACTGTCCATGATGTCGAGTTGCTGAATGACCTGGAGCATCAGGTCTTTGGAGTTGAGCACGACCAATTCGTCCTCGGCTGTCTTGTTGCCTCCGATACCCAGCATGCTCAATTGGTCGAGCTGTCCGACGCCAAGCGCATCGTCGCGCTGACGCAGCATGATGGAAGCCTGAGTGGTGATTTTAGGCGTAGTACGCACAAGGTAGAAGACACCGAGAAGTACGCATACCGTCACTCCGATCAGGAACCAATACCAGTTCCGGAGCACGAGAAGCAGGATTTTGCGGATATCTATTTCGTTGGTTGTTTTGTTAGCAGTCTGTTCCATACTTTCAGTTATTTAGATGCGTTCACCACGGTCACAATGACGGTTGCGGCACTTGCGACTGTAGAAACCATACTCAGCCAGAGTCCTACGTTTGTACTGTTGATGACACGCACCTTGTTGGGCGAAACGTAAATGACATCGTTCTGCTGCAGGTAGTAATAGGGCGAAGTAAACAAATCCGCCGAAGTGAGATTGATGCGCTCGAACTCCAGTTTACCGTCCACTTCGCGGGAGATGAGCACATTGTCACGACGTCCGTAGATCGTCAGGTCTCCCGCCGCTCCGAGCGCTTCCAATATGGTGAGCCGGCCGTTCGGCATTACCAGACGCCCCGGGCGGTTGACTTCGCCCATGACGACAACAGACGGATTAAGCAACATGACGTTGACCGACGGATTGACGACCTGGGCTTGCAGCCGTTCGCGCACCAAGTCCGCCACCTCCGAGCGTTTCAAGCCCTCGACATGCAGCAATCCGAGCACCGGCATCTCGATGTCGCCGGATTCGCTGACCGTATAATACTGCAGCGAAGGAGTGGTGGACAAATTTCCGCTACCCGGCGAAGAAAATACTACGGAAGGCAGGTTGTACGGCACTACCGCCTCGGCATCCAAGGCTGATACGACTATAGAAAGTGCGTCGCCCGCCTTGATGCGCGGCTCTACCTGACGCTGGAAATCCTGATTCAACGAGTCGGCCGTTTGGCGTTCGACATTCATCAGATAAGTCATCTTTTTCTGCGTCACGCAGCCCGTGCACAAGCACGCGAGAAGCAACAATAAAAAACCTGTTCGGGTCGGTCTCATAGGAATTATATCAAAATTAGCGTGCAAAGGTACAACTTTTTTCCGGGATATGCAAATAAATCGTAATTTTTTACGTAAAACTTGCAGGAATGAAAAAAAAGTCGTAATTTTGCAGGCAGTTTTGATAAGAATATGACGCAAACCGAAATACAAACCATCAAACAACGCTACAATATCATCGGCACCAACCCTCAGTTGGACCGCGATATAGAGATTGCCGTTCAGGTCGCCCAAACCGACTTGAGTGTCCTCATTACGGGCGAATCGGGCGTGGGCAAGGAGCATTTTCCGCGTATCATCCATGATTGCTCGGCGCGCAAGCACGGTCCGTACTTTGCCATCAACTGCGGAGCCATCCCGGAAGGAACGATGGACAGCGAGTTGTTCGGACACGAGAAAGGTGCCTATACCGATGCCCATGCAGAGAAAAAAGGCTATTTTGAGATTTCCAACGGCGGAACGCTCTTCTTGGACGAAGTGGGCGAGATGCCTTTGCAGACCCAGGTAAAGCTTCTGCGTGTTCTGGAGACGGGCGAGTATATCCGCATGGGCGGCACGAAAGTGCTGAAAACCAATGTGCGTGTCGTGGCTGCCACCAACCTGGATATGCGCCGCGCCATTCAGAACGGCAAGTTCCGCGAGGATCTGTATTACCGCCTGAATACCGTAGAAATACGCGTTCCCGCGCTGCGCGACCGAAAAGAAGATATCCCGCTTCTGTTCCGCAAGTTTGCGCTTGACTTCAGCGACCGTTACCGCCGTCCGGCTATCCGGCTGAATGCCGAAGCGACGCAACTGCTGCAGAACTACTACTGGAACGGAAACATCCGCCAACTGAAAAATATAGCCGAACAGATTTCTGTTCTGGAGACCAGACATGATATTGATGCGGAGACACTCCGTCAATACTTGCCTGAGAATGAGCAGGAAAACAAGTTCGGTCTGGCACGTATCAGTTTCACCGAAGATCCTTCTTCGCGCGAACGCGAGATGCTGTACAAACTGCTCGGCGAAATGAAAGTGATGCGCAAGCAACTGGATGAACTGCGTGCGCAGCAAAAGCCGCAAAACGGCGCATACTACCTGCCGCAGCAGGACAAAGACGACGGATACCAGATGGCCGAAGTGGTGCATGACGATGCAGGTGCAGAAAGCGAACCGACTGTCGAACCGGCTGAACAGCCGGTGCAGACGATTGAGAACATTGAGCGTGAGATGATCCGCCGCACCCTGGAACTATGCAACGGCAACCGCAAAGAGGCTGCCGGCAAATTGGGACTAAGCGAGAGAACACTTTATCGAAAAATCAAGAATTATGATTTGTAGTCGAAAGTCGAAAGTCGAAAGTCGAAAGCATGGGTGGCTCCGGAGCCGAAGATGGCTGCTGTGCCTTGTTCTGCCGGCGATGGTGTTGGTGGGGCTGTCGGGTTGCTCGATCAGCTATAAGTTCAACGGCTCGAATATAGACTACAGCGTGATACGGACGATAGCCATAGAGGACTTCCCGAACAATGCCGCCTTGGTCTATGCGCCGCTGAGCAATACCTTGAGCGAGGAGATACGGGATACGTATCAGCGGCAGACACGTCTGCAAATAACCAATTCGGGAGGCGACCTTGAGTTAAGCGGCGAAATTATCGGCTATGACTTGACGCCGATGGGTGTGGCTTCGGACAACTACTCCGCCGAGACCAAACTGACGATGCGCATTCAGGTGCATTTTACCAACAATATCCACCCCGAAGAGAGTTTCGACCGCACCTATTCCGCCTACCAGACATTCGACAGTTCGCAGACGCTGAATGACGTGCAAGAACAGCTCTGTCAGACCATGATAAAGGAACTTGTGGAGAATATTTACAACGATACGGTAGCAAAATGGTAAAAAAATTTGCGTATATCAAAAAAATGTTGTAATTTTGCAGCCCGAATTGTGAATTGATACTAACGAAAATAAAAAAAATATGTTCACACTACTTACTATTTTGATTTTTATTGCAGCTATTCTGCTGATTTTGCTGGTTTTGGTTCAGAACAGCAAAGGCGGAGGTTTGGCTGCCGGTTTCTCGAGTGGCAACCAGGTAATGGGTGCGCCCCGTACAGCCGACTTTCTGGAGAAAGCCAGTTGGACGCTGGCCGGAATTATCGTGTTGCTCAGCATTGTTGCTGTAGGTGTCAACACCGGTCAGAACAGAGTACATGAGGCTGACGAGCCTGAGGCTATCGAGGAAGCCGCAGAGGATCAGGCTGCCGAAGAAGCTCCGGCTGCCGACTTCGAGAAAGAAGCAGCGCAACAGGGAGAATAATCACCAGCGCTCAGGATGCCGAAGGCCGCCGATGAGCGAGCCAAGCATATAGAAGGGATACAAGATCTCAAGTAATAGTGCCACCGCCCAGTGCGTTGTGGCACTACGTTTTTTTATCATCCGGTACTCGACAGGAAACTTGACGAGCAGAACAAGCGGACATAGCAGTTGGAGAATATTCAATGCGACCACCCAAGCTCCGCAACGGCGGATGTCGCGGTCTTGGTAATGTGGTGCTTTTCCCGCCCACCGCATCCTTTGCCGCCAGAAAGAACGCCAGGAGGTTTGCGGCCGGACGATAGCGGTGTAGTCAATGCTGTCAAGCACACGGATACACATACCGCGGCGTTTCATGGACTCCAGCAAGAACATGTCATCGCCGCTGGGAAGCTCCGGATGCAAATCCGGTTCGCATTGCAGCCATGCTTCACGACGCACAATGAGGTTGGCGCCGCTGCACATGACAGCTTTGCCTTGCCGGGCAGAACGTATCGTCAGTTCCTGAATGGCTGCATATTCCGCTATCTGGAGTTGTTCCAGAAGCGACGGGTGGGGATTCTCGCTCTCCATCTTTAGTGGCAGGATGATCATATCTCCTTCCGGCAGTACAACGTGCTTCACGGCTGCGGGTAGCATGACATCGTCGTCGTGGAGCCAGACATAACTGCTTGTGGCTTGACGGATGAGTTTGCCGAGGGCATGCTTCTTGCCAAGCCCGTCGTCGTTGATGCCTTTGCGGGGCGTGATGTGTTGCGGCACGAAGCCCGGGTAACTTTTACTGATACATTGTTGGTCTTCGATGGACACCGGATAACCTGCCGCCATGAGTGCCATCGCCATCCGGTGATCGCCGTTTACTTGGTGCAGACGAACGGCTTTCAGACGGTCGGACTCTTTGTGACGCAGATGGTCGGTGCCTTCGGCGTGCAACGTGATACCGAGCCGTTCGCAAGTCAGCGCAACAGCAGGATACAGATCGGGGCAGTTGACAAAATCAATGGTGACTGTTGCCGGATAACGGTCAACGGGCACTTGGCTGATTCGGACACCGTTTTCGACATATTCGGTTGTCACGCTGAAATACTTGTTGTAGATGGTAGCCACGACGTGATCGCCCTGCAGGGTTTTCCGCTGCAAACCTTCCAGTATGACTCCGCCGCCGTGAACCGCAACATATTCGTACCAGAAAGCGGCAGACGACCAATCGCGTTCCAAGCCTACCCCTATCCCCTCCCTTAAGGGAAGGGAATTATTGTCATACATCTCTTTTATGCGGCGTGACATGGTGATGTAGGGCGACTCGTTGGGCATAGCAGGTATCTCATCGCCATGCAGGATGCGTGCCGAAGTGGTCTGAGTTGTCGGTTTGCCTAGGCGTTCCAGCAGCCGTTCGTCACCGGTCAGCGTGATCGGTTCACCCGGATAGCAGCGCTCCAGATGTACTTGCAGAAAGCGCATGGCTGTTCCGCAGTTCTTCAGATGCAGCGTCAGCGGTTCGCCCGGTTTGTGGGAACGCAAGGATTCCAAAGCATCGTGCATGACGAGAACGTCGTCCGGCATATCAGCGGAAACCCTCATGAGAGGGTCTCCGTGTATCGCTTGCAACAACAGGATGCGATTAGCAATCGATTTTGATATAGGCAGATGGATAGTCAAGAGTCGAAAGTCGAATGTCAAAAGTCAAAAGTCGAAAGTCGAAAGTCCCTAATCATTGATATCCGGTAGCGGGCTGTAGTCGCGGCTGTAACGCAGGTGTTGCGCCGTATAACCCTCGTCGTAACGGATGAGTACGTCTTTGAGTTTGCCCTGTTCATCGAAGACGGGTTGATAGACGGGATTGACGAATCCCTTGTAAGGCGCAATGCCGAGCGGTTCGTAGCGGGACAGCAGTTCGCGATGCAGGTCGGGATCAACTTTGACGGCATATTCTTCCACCAGTTGGCAGGCACGTTCGTAGTTTCCGGTAGAAACCACTTCCTGCACGATAGCCAGCAGTTGTCCGAACAGGCGGCGGACGCCGGGATAGTCGTTGATCTGCAGATAGTGTTTGCCGTCACGCTCGATGATCTGTGCTTCGGGTTTGAGTGAGTCGGTATGTGCCAACACCCAGCGGGCTATCAACGCGCGGTCGCGCATGTGCGATTCCTCTATATTCTTGCCGAGTTCGATGCGCACGAGTTGCGTCATGGCGCCGTTGAGCAACTGATGGTAGTACTGCGTCTTATAGGCTTCTTCGTCGGGAACGATACCCAGTTCCACCAGTTTCGGATCGGCCATGTAGTAAAGCGAGAAGAGGTCGGCACGTGCTTCTTCCAGCGTGGAGCCATGCTCCTTGAGGTCGTCTTTGCTTACGCCCGGCATGAGTTGTCCGGAGCCGTGTCCGAGGCATTCGTGCAGATCGACGTGGACATCGCTCATGAGCGAGCCGTATTTTTTTGCCCACGCGCATTCCAGGTCGGAGATATAGAACTCCTCGTTCATGCCGTCGCCTTGGGAAGCCATGTAGTAGGCTTCAGTCAGGTTGGCAATAGTGACCGACTTGGAGCCGTAGTTCTTGCGAATCCAGTTGGCATTGGGCAGGTTGATGCCAATAGGCGTAGAGGGATAGCAGTCTCCTGCCAGCATGGCTGCGGTAATCACTTTGGCCGTCACACCGCGGCACTCTTTCTTCTTGAACTTCGGGTCGGTGGGCGAGTTGTCCTCAAACCACTGTGCATTGGCGGACAGGGTGCGTGTGCGGTCGGTAGCCACGTCGTCGCGGAAGTTGACCATCGACTCCCATGCGCCTGTGATGCCCAGCGGGTCGCCATAGACCTCGGTGAAACCGTTGACGAAATCGACACGGCTCTTGAGGTCGCGCACCCATGCGATGGCATATTCGTTGTACAGCTGCGGGTCGCCAATGCGGTTGAACGCGATGAGTTTCTGAATGGCCAACCGCTGCTCGTCGGTCTCGGCATATTCCAATGCTTTCTCCAGGTTCGCTACGACGTGCTGCAAGGCTTCGCGATACAAGCCGTCGCCTTCGGAACGATAGACGCGCTCGATGACTTGTCCGTTGCGCTTGATGAGTTTGGAGTTTAGTCCTATCCATCGCGGTTCGGCTGTTGTGTCTTTGTGCTGCTCGTACCATGCTTCGGCTTCCGCTTGCGTCAAACCGTCGTAGTAGTTGCAGGCAGAGTGGAGCAGCAGGTCTTTGCCCGCGTCCTGACACACTTTCTTGGGCATGACGCTTGGGTCGAAGATGACGCGCACCAGTTCATCGGCAAGCGACACACCGGCTTCTTTGCATGCCTGGCGAAACCATGCCTCGGTGCACTCCGGCACAAACTTGTCTTCGGCGTAATGGTGATGGATGCCGTTGGAGAACCAGACGCGCTTGAGGTATTTCTCGAAGAGCAGGAACTGCTCGTCTTCGCGATTGCCTTGGTAGTTTTGATAAAGCGCCTCGCATGTGCGGCGGACGCGCAGGTTGTAACGGCCGTTCTGGTCGTAGATGATGTCGCGTCCCCAGAGAGCAGCTTCGCTCAGGTAATAGACCAATGCTTTCTGCCCGGTTGTCAGGTTCTCGAAGTCGGGAACACGATAGCGCAGGATAGCCAAGTCGTAAAAACGATCCACGTTGTATTCGATATCTTCCGGTTGAACGGTCTGTACTCTTTTTTTGCCAATGCTGCCGCAGCCCACCAGCGTGAGCGCGGCAACAAGGATGATCAGTTGTTTTCTCATATATTGTGTTTAGAAGCGCTCTAAAACAGTCTGTACCAGCTGTTTGATACGTGGTTTGTAGTCGGTATTGGCGGCTTCAACCTTGCGTTGTGCGATCACGCAGCAGACGGTCATGGCGCGGTGTCCCATGTGCAGAGCCAGGCCGGCGATGCAGCTGCCCTCCATCTCATAGTTGGTGATGCGTTGTCCCTCGTAGCGGAAGTCGGTGATCTTCTCGTTGATGTCGGGCACAGCCAGATCGACGCGCAGCACACGTCCTTGCGGGCCGTAGAAACCGTTGGCGGCAATGGTGCAGCCGCGCATCATGTCGTCGCGGGCGATCTTGTCCACCAGTTCGGGATTAGCGGCAACAACGTAGGGCACAGCCGCTTTCTTCGGATAGCCGATAAAGTCCACCAGCGCTTTCTCGAAGCCCAGGTCGGAAACCTTGTCGCGGTTCTCGTAGAACGCCAGTACGCCGTCGAAGCCGATGGATTTCTGGCTAACGAGGAAAGTGCCCAGAGGGATGTCTTCCTGCATACCGCCGCAGGTGCCGATACGAACGATCTCGAGGCTGCGTTTCTCGGCTTTCTCCGTACGGGTCTCGAAGTCGATATTGGCAAGTGCGTCGATCTCGTTCATGACGATGTCGCAGTTGTCGGTACCGATTCCGGTGGAGATACAGGAGATACGTTTGCCGTGGAACTTACCGGTGATGGTGTGGAACTCACGACTCTGAACGTCACACTCGATGGAGCCTTCGTCGAAGAAGGAAGCTACCATGTTTACACGGTCCTGATCGCCAACGAGGATAATCTTGTCGGCGAGGAATTCGGGTTTCAGATGAAGATGAAATGCAGAACCATCCGCATTGATGATTAACTGCGAAGCTGGGAAAGTTTTCATGATATCTATAATTTTAATTCGTAATTTTTACCTTTCAATTTTCACCTTTCAGTTTTCAATTCGTTTAGGCTTCTCCGCCGCCGAAGGACATCGGATAGGTAGAGCCGGGAATAGGACGGCTGTTGCCGGAGCCGTTGATAGATATCTCGCCGAACTGTTTCTCGTACTTGTTGACGTTGTCCTGGAGTGCGTAGAGCAGTTTCTTTGCGTGCGAGGGGGTCAGGATGACGCGCGACACCACATTGGCTTGTTGGCCTTGGTTGGGCATCATCTGCGCAAAGTCAATGACAAACTCGGTAGGCATGTGAGCCACCAGAGCGATATTCGAGAACACGCCCGCTGCCTTGTCTTGCGGAACGTTGATCTGTAATTGTTGTTGTTTTTGTTCTGCCATAATATATAAAGATTTATGATTTATGATTTCAGATTTCAAATTTCAAATTTATGATTTATGATTTCAGATTGAGGGGGCCGGGGGGTGTTACCATTTCAGTTTCCGGTAAGAGCGGTTGGTGCTCATCAGGTAGAGCGTGAGCAGCGGCATGCTGATGTCGTACCACCAGAGGCGCCAGGGGTTGAACATCCGTTCGCCGAGCGTATGTGCGCCGCGGTTGATGACTGTTGCTATCGTGATGCCGCGTATCGTGCCGAGCAGGAGTCCGGCAAGCCATGCTATCGGATGTCCGAACACGCCGATCAGTATGAGCGAGACATAGAACAGTCCGCGTATGGCGGGTTCTGCTGCCAGCCATAGTTTCGTTGCCGGACGGTAGCCGGGCGAGACACTCAGGTGGCGTCGGCGCTGTATGATCCAGTCGTGCCATGTATGTTTGCTTTCCGACCATGTGATGCTGTCCGGGCTCAATACGACCGCCGTGTTCTTTCGGTTAGCCACTTTGTTGACAAACAGGTCGTCGTCTCCGGAACGCACATGCATCAGGTCGGAGAAGCCGCCGCTGCGGAAGAAGAGCTGCTTCGAGTATGCCAAGTTGCGTCCGACGCCCATATACGGATGTCCGGCGATGGCGGCTCCGAGGTAGAGCAATCCGGTATAAAGCGTGTCGTAGCGCGTCAGGCGGTTCACTTTTCCAGGCTCGTAGAAATAGCCTCCGTAACCCAGAACGACCTCGATTCCTTCCTGCCCGAACGGACGCATCATCTCGCTGATCCAGTGAGAGGACTCCGGCCGGCAGTCGGCATCTGTGAGCAGCAGATAGTCATACTTGGCAGCCTTGGCGGCCAAGGTGAGTGCCAGTTTCTTGGTGCTTTGGACGCGTGCTCCGGCGGGCACAAAGGTCGTGTGGAGGTGTTCGTACTGACGCTCGTACTGCTCGATGACCTCGCGTGTGTTGTCCTGACTGCCGTCGTTGACGACGATGACTTCGTATTCGGGATAGTCCTGCGTCAGAAGCGACTGCAGATACGGCTCCAGATGAGCCGCCTCGTTGCGCGCACAAACGACCACCGTCACGCCCATATCCTTCGGAATTTGAAGATTCGAAGATTCGACAATTTGAAGATTGTCTTTTTTCTCGGCTCCGGAGCCACTCCGGCGGCGTCTTACACCGTCCAGATAGCGGAGGGCGAAATACATCAGGTAGCACCACAGCACAAACGCCGCACTCATCAGCACGAAGTCCCAAATGCTCAGCTCAAGCAGATATGTCATCAGTTCGTCACTCATCATAAACCAATCTTACGTTGTCGATCCACAGGGTGTTGCCTTCGTGACCTGTGAAAGCCTCGTACTTGCTGGAGGTCATCATCAGTACGGCATGTGTCGGCGTGGCATTGCCGTCCCAGCCCTCTTCCGCGACGGGCACGTTCTTGCCCTTGCTGTTCACCGAACGAAACGGTTTGACAAAGCCCATATACGACTTGTAAAACGCTTCCTTGGTGATGTCGCCGTAGTGTATCTTCACCCGGTGGTTGTCCACCCACGCGGTTTGTGTCTTGGCGTAGCGCTCGTAGGCTGTGCCCACACGCACGGCATGTATCTTGCCGTCCGGCGTCTCCCAGCGTTTCTGCAGGAACATATATACCTCGCATTCGTCGTGCCCCTGTTGCTTCTTGGGCGACGAGAACCCTTTTGCCACCCACACCCATTGCTCGGACGATACGTTGCAGCGGTAGTCGAACATCAAGTACGCCGGACGCTTCGTGAACGGCACGCCCATGTCCAGGTAGCGATACGGATCCTTTGCCGAAGTGACAGGCTCCAGGGTGCGGCCCCAGAACAAAGTGCCGGCAGCTATCACCGAGATGTCTATCATGCCCAGCACTTTCACCTCCTGCATCTTCACCTCCAGACGCGCACATACACCGCCGTTGTGGCTCCGCTCGGGCGAGGCGGTACACGAACCTTTCTCTATGCCCGCCACCTTGGCGTAAGCGTTGCTGCAAGTCCACGGATTCACCCATTTGCCCGTGTAGGCGTAGGGCGCGTTCTCCCGAATCACCTGAGGCGCTCCAATGGCGTACAGCGTCTGTGTCTTGCCGCCGATCAGCCGCGACTCCTTGATATAACGTGTCGCCCACGACTCCATCGTACCGAGCGGCACCGGCTCCACACGCTCTGCGCGCACGCATAACGCGCTCATAAACAACAAAATAATTACTGTAGTGCTTCTCATTAACGCACATTCCCTCCAAATTACGCTGCAAAGGTACAAAAAAAAATCGACACTCGCAAGAGAATGCCGATTTTTTTTGAGCTTTCAGCATTTGAAAATTCGAAGATTTGATGATTTGAAAATTAACATAAGCCTTTAGCCTCGAGACTTTGCCGTTCGCATTACGTTACCATCCCGAACGTCACCGTAGCGTGACAGAAAAGTGTCTCAAAAGTCTCAAAAGTCTCAAGAGTCTCAAAAGTCTCACGACAAAAAATGGTGTAAGGTGTAGGGTATTTTTAATACGTCGTCGGCTTTTCCTCGGCTTGTCATTGGCTTTAAAGTCTAGGATTGTCTCGAGAATGGCAGGTAAATGGCAGGTAAGTGACGTTACCGTTTCCTTTCTCAGAATTCTTATCCTACTGCTATTACTTTCTTCATCCAATCCGCCAACGGAAGAGGTATGCTGAGCAAGCCTCCGTTAAGTTGCAGATTGTTCATGGAAAAACGTACACGAAGAGACGGATTATAGCGGTTTGTATAGGAGGCGAGACTTCCTCCGCTGATACGCTTAGCCGATTTGACCTCTATGGGAATAACTTGGTCAATATGCTCCACCAAGAATTCTATCTCAGCCTGATTGCCACTCGTCCAATAATACGGCACACCGTTCAGTTGAGGCACTAATGCTTGTAGAACCATATTCTCCGACATGGCTCCGCGGAACTCTTTGTACTGCTCATTGCCGGATAGCACTACTTCCGGAGCCAAACGTGCCAAACGGCGCAATAATCCGCAATCCAACGCATAGACCTTGAACGCTGATTGATGATGGCTATCGGCGACTTGACACAACGTCCGTATCTGCTCGGAATAACTCCCGGCACCGGATTCGGCTTGTATGATATGGAGTACCTGATGGGCGAACTGACGTATCATGTCTCGCTGGCGCAGGAGACAAGCTGCATAGAGCCTGCCATCCGCGTGGGTTACTACTTCGGCAGAAAACAGAAATAGCCATAGATACGATGCGTCGCCGGAGACGTTCCGGCGAAAAGAAAAGAGGGTGTGCCAACGGACACACCCTCTTGCTTTGTCTTACAGCGCCTTCAGGGCTGCGAGAACATATTGGTAGAACTGCTGTACGGTCTTTATGTTGACGCGCTCGTCCGGGCTATGAGGATGCTCGATGGTCGGACCGAACGAGATCATCTGCATGTCCGGATAGTTGCGTCCGATGATGCCGCACTCCAAGCCGGCATGTATAATGACAACACGCGGTTCGTGGCCGAACTCCTTTTGATACACCTCTTTCATAGTATGGAGCAGCGGGCTCTTGAAGTTGGGTTTCCATCCCGGATATGCGCCGGAGAACGTCACCTGGGCACCTGCGAGCGAGAAAGCCGACTGGATGACGGATTGCAACTCTTCCTTGCGGCTCTCTACCGACGAACGTGTCAGGCAGTAGGCCGTTATCTTCCGGTCTTTGGTCTCGATCATGGCGAGGTTGTTGCTGGTCTCCACGATGTCGGGCATCTCCGGAATCATCCGATAAACGCCGTGCGGGCAGAGCGTGATGGCATGGATGAGGAAGTCCTGCACATCCTCGGGCAACTCCTGAGCCGGGCATTCCACCTCTTCGGCTTTCAGGTGCAGGTCGGTCTCGATGCCGTCGTACTCGTTGAGGAACAAGTCCTCGTAACGTGCAACGAGGTCGGTCAGGTCGTCGTAGCTCTCGGAAGGGATCGTCACAATGGCTGATGCCTCGCGCGGGATAGCGTTTCTCAGACTGCCACCCTCCACGGAAGCCAGACGTGCCTCGTAGTTGGCTACGGCATCTTTCAGTACACGGAAGAGCAACTTGATGGCGTTGGCGCGCTGCAGATGGATGTCGCAGCCCGAGTGACCGCCCTTGCAGCCCGTGACGGCAATACGCACGGCGATGTCGCCCTCTTCAACAGCGACAGGCTCGAAGTCGAAGACCGCCGTCGTGTCCACGCCTCCGGCACAACCGACATACAGTTCGCCTTCGGTCTCGGAATCCAGATTGAGCAGGTATTTGCCACGGAGCCATCCGCCTTTGAGGTCAAAAGCACCGTACATGCCGGTTTCTTCATCCACCGTAAAGAAGGCTTCGAGGGACGGGTGAACGGCGTCCTTGTCAGCCAGGATAGCCATCGCCGTTGCTACGCCGATACCGTTGTCGGCACCCAGGGTCGTTCCGTTGGCTGTCACCCATTCACCGTTGTCCTCTACATATGCTTCGATAGGATCTTTCTCAAAGTCGAAGACGCGGTCGCTGTTCTTCTGGGGCACCATGTCCATGTGTCCCTGCAGGATGATGCCGGGACGGTTTTCCATGCCCGGAGAGGCCGGTTTGCGGATGAGCACATTGCCGATCTCATCCTGAAGTGTTTCGAGTCCGAGACTCTTACCATAGTTGACGAGGAAAGCGGATATTTCCTCTTTCTTGCCGCTGGGACGCGGGATCTGAGTGAGGCTGTGGAAACATTGCCACAAGCCCTGTGGGGATAGATTTTTCATATATTGTCTGTTTTTTTATCCGCCATGGATGGCGGATGGATTAGTCGATGGTCATCTCGCCGCAGATGTCTTTGCCCAATAGCTCTTTTGCCCGTTCGGGCATCTCGCCGAGCAGGAGCATCATCTTGGTGAGCAGCGCTTCGGTGGTGATGTCGTATCCGGAAAGCACGCCGGCTTTCATCAGGTTGAGCGAGACGGCATACAGCCCCATCTCCACCGAGCCGGTATTGCATTGTGTCTTGTTGACGATGATGATGCCGCGGTCCACGGCTGCTTTCAGTTCGCGATAGAGCCATTTGTCGGACGGTGCATTGCCGGCGCCGAAGGTCTCGAGCACCACGCCTCGCAGCCCGCGTGTATGCAGGATAGCCTTGACGACGGCAGGCTGGATGCCCGGGAAGAGTTTCAGAATCGCCACATTCGTATCGAACTCGGTATGCAGCGTGAGCGGTGCATTCGGGTCGGAATAATGAACGAGGTGCGGCTGATACGTGATATGCACTCCGGCTTTGGCCAGAGCGGGGTAGTTGTAGCTGTTGAAGGCCGAGAAATGCTCTGCGTTGCGCTTTGTCGTACGATTTGCGCGGAAGAGCTTGTCTTCGAAATAGATACACACCTCCGGCACCAAGGCATTGCCTTCCTCATCCTGTTCGGCGGCTATCTCAATAGCAGTCAGCAGGTTCTCCTTTGCATCGGAACGCAGTACGCCGACAGGCAGTTGCGAACCGGTGAAGATGACGGGTTTGCCCAGATTCTCCAGCATGAAACTAAGCGCCGAGGCGGAATAAGACATCGTGTCGGTGCCATGCAGAATGACGAAGCCGTCGTATGCATCGTAGTGATCCGCCACCATCTTTGCCATCTTGCGCCAACTCTCAGGCCGGATATCCGACGAGTCGATGAGCGGGTCGAAGGCCTGAATATCGACATGGATATTGCCGGCAAACAATTCGGGAATGAAGGCCTTGAAGGTCTCCATGTCAGCCGGAACGAGTGCGCCGTTGCCGTCCTCGCGCACCATCGTAATAGTGCCTCCTGTTGAGATAAGAAGAACTTTGCTCATGGCATTTGTTCGGTTTTACGCTGCAAATTTACTACAAAAATTGCATATATGCAAATATTTTATACAAAAATCTTGCATATGTACAAAAAAAGCGTTACCTTTGCAGCATGAACCATAAAATCCTTGTCACGGAAGCGGATATCAGCCTGGCGACCATCCTGGTGGACTATCTCCGGGCGCAGGGATATCATGCCACGGCGCATGAGTTGGATTCGGACACCCAACGCCGTGTGTTGCTGGGTGAGTACGACTTGCTCTTGCTCTCGCACAACCAGACGCAACTGACGATATACGAGCAGTTGTCACGGATGCGGCAAGCGGAGTGCGGGACACCGGTTGTGGTGCTGTCCGATTCGGGCGCGAAGGATGATGTGCTGCGGGCGTACGAGTGCGGATGCGACGACTATATCGTGAAGCCCTTTAATATCGAGATACTGGTATGCCGGCTGGCAGCCGTGTTACGTCGCACTAATCCGGCATTGCTGGAGTCGAAAGAGACGGTGTTCCGCTTTCGGGGCGGTACGTTCGACTCGGTGAAACAACAACTGCTACCCGTAGGCTCGGAACCGATTCATCTGTCGGCACGCGAGAGCGAACTGCTACTGATGCTATGCCGCCGGATGGGGACTATCGTCAACCGCCGGCTGATACTGAGGCGTCTCTGGCACTCCGACAGCCCGTTTGCAGCGAAGTCGCTGTCGGTGTTTGTCCACCGTCTGCGCAAGATGGCAGAGCCGATAGGCGTGCAGATCATGCCGGTGAGAGGAAAAGGATACAAACTAACTGAGATATAGATGAAACTGATTGCACCAAGCGTTTTGTCGGCCGACTTCGGTCATTTGGAGCGCGACATGGAAATGATTAACCGTAGTGAGGCCGACTGGCTTCATGTGGATGTGATGGACGGCGTGTTTGTGCCGAATATTTCCTTCGGATTCCCGCTCATGGAACCGATGCGCAAGTATTGCCGCAAGCCGCTGGACGTACACCTGATGATTGTTCATCCGGAGAAGTACGTAGAGCGATTCTGCGATGCGGGTGCTTGGTCGGTGGGTTTCCATCTGGAGGCTGTGGAAGATCCGTTGCCTATATTGGATTTAATCAAGGCCAAGGGTGTGCGCACCTGCCTGACTATCAATCCGGACATTGCCGTTGAACGGCTCGTGCCCTATCTGGACAAGGTGGATATGGTGTTGCTCATGTCGGTGTTTGCCGGCTTCGGCGGACAGAAATTCATCCCCGAGACGATGGACAAGATCCGCTTTGTCAAGTCGGAGATCACGAAACGAGGCCTCAACACGCTGATAGAGATAGACGGCGGCGTTAATGCGCAGAATGCGTCGGAACTGTTTGCTGCGGGAGCCGACGTGCTGGTGGCAGGCAGCGCGGTATTCGGGTCTGCCGATCCTGAGAAGACAATACATGAAATGAAACAATAATACAATACTATGAAAAAACAATTTGTCCTCTTGTTTATGCTGTGCGTCGCGATGGCCGCTCAGGCGGAGTTGGTGACGCTCAAGAACGGTACGCAGATTCGCGGCACGATAGTGGTGCAGAATGACGAGGTGGTCATTGTGCGTGAGGCTTCCGGTGCCCGTTACCAATACCCGCGTGCGGAGGTGTTGAGCATTGCCGAGGAAAAAGAGACGGTGCAGGAGAAAGAAGAGGAGGTGAAGACCGTCGGTCTGGGGCATCAGAAGAAAGCCAGTATAGCCTTGGAGGCCGGAGTAGGTGCTTCGGTATTCCCCAACGACGGCAAGGCGGGTGTCGCTTATAGTGTCGATCTGTTAGTCGGTTCCCACAACCTGGCGGACAAACGTATCTTCGTGGGTGGCGGCGTCGGCTATCACGGCGACTGGTTAGGCGGACAGCCCAAGGAGTTCAATTCCTATAGTTTCCTGCCGGTGCAGGCGGTGTTGCGGATGCCGCTAATCGTGCAGAAGCATGCGCCTATGTTCGGCGTGTCGCTGGGCTATGGCATTGCACTTAGCAAGCAGTACGTGGGAGGTCTGTATGCCGACGTGCTCTTCGGCTACCGCTATGAGATCAGCAGCAAGACATCTCTGGGTGTGTGTGCCAACTTGAGTTTCCAGCAGGCGCGTGTGACCGTTCAGGAAACGCCCCTTGAGACCTTGCCGGAAGCGGTATATACGAATCAAGCCGGTCGCAGTATTCTACGAGCCGGCCTGAAAATGTCGTTGTTCTTCTAAGAGAATTATCCCAGATAGGTCTGAAGGATATGGCTACGCTGCCCCGCTTTGAGGCGGCGTATTGCTTTTTCCTTAATTTGGCGCACGCGCTCGCGCGTGAGGCCTAACTCTTCACCGATTTCCTCCAGCGTCTTTTCCGGGCATCCGATGCCGAAGAACTGGCGCAGGATGTCGGCCTCGCGGTTGGTGAGTGTCATCAGCGCACGGTCCACCTCGCGCTGGAGCGACTCGTTGATCAGTCCGCGGTCGGCATTGGGCGAATCCTCGTTGACCATGACGTCGATCAGGCTGTTGTCTTCGCCCTCAACGAACGGAGCATCAACGCTGATGTGACGTCCCGACATCTTGAGCGTGTCGGCAATTTTGTCCACGGGGATGTCCAGTTCTTCCGCCAGCTCTTCTGCCGAGGGTTTGCGCTCGTGGATCTGCTCAAAGCGCTGGAAAGCCTTGCTGATCTTGTTGAGCGAACCCACCTGGTTCAGCGGCAGACGGACGATACGCGACTGCTCGGCCAACGCTTGCAGGATCGACTGACGAATCCACCAGACGGCGTACGAGATGAACTTGAATCCGCGGGTCTCGTCGAATTTCTCAGCAGCTTTGATCAGTCCGAGATTGCCCTCGTTGATGAGGTCGGGCAGGCTGAGTCCCTGGTTCTGGTACTGCTTAGCCACAGAGACAACGAAACGCAGGTTGGAGCGTGTCAGTTTCTCCAGCGCTGCGCGGTCGCCGTTACGGATACGGCCAGCCAGTTCCACCTCTTCCTCCACGGAAATCAAGTCTTCACGACCGATTTCCTGCAGGTACTTGTCGAGCGAAGCCGATTCGCGGTTGGTAATGGATTTTGTAATCTTAAGTTGACGCATATATCTAAAATATCCTATGTATCAGTTTTGTGCGGGATTTCTGCGCAATCCCTCTGCAGCTTGCAAGGCAATCTGCGATTCGTGCGGAATTTCTTCGTAATCCCTCTGCAGCTTGCAAGGCAATCTGCGATTCGTGCGGAATTTCTTCGTAATCCCTCTGCAGCTTGCAAGGCAATCTGCTCAACGCTTCGATCCCCTTTTTGTCTTCAAGCGAGCTTGAGACGAAAAACCGTCTCGAAGCGTTGTGATTCGGGCGGGATTCGAACCCGCGACCCACAGCTTAGAAGGCTGTTGCTCTATCCAACTGAGCTACCGAACCATGCCTATTTAGGCAAATTAGGGCGCAAAGGTACTGCTTTTTTCTGATATACGCAAAAAAAATGTTGTTTTTATGCTTTTTTCAGTAGTTCCTCTGCAAATTCTTTTACATTCACTCCGTCAAATGTGCCGCTTGACATCATGAGCAGCGCAGTGTTGCTGTATTGTATTCCCTTCAAGCGTTCCTGCAACACTGCGCTCTCCGTGAATACCTCTACATTTTTCGTGCCAAACGCTTCGCGAACATCATTTTTTGTAATCGGTGTCAGTCGTTTGTGCTCGATCACTTTCGGATTGAAATAGACAAATGCCACGTCGGCTTCTGCCATGCAGCCCTTGTATTGCGGCAGGAAGTCGGCCATCAGCGACGAGAAGGTGTGCAGTTCCATACAGGCTACCAATCGCTTCTCGGGGTAATGTTCGCGTACGGCATTCACCGTTGCCCGCAGTTTGCTGGGCGAGTGGGCAAAGTCGCGGAAGGCTACGCTGTCGGCTGTCTCGGCAATCTTCTCCAGGCGGTTGCTGGCACCGGTGAACGTACTGATTTCGCGATAGAAATCGTCCGGCGCAATGCCGATGCTGTGGCAGGCAAGCATGGCGGCCTGCAGGTTCTGCATGTTGTGCCGTCCGAAGACCTGCATGGGGACATCTCCAGTATAGGCATCGTAGGGGATACACGTGATGTCCTTGCGAGCGTGCTCGGCGATTTGACGCAAGTTCTCATCGCCTTTGTAGTATATAAACGAGCCATCAGGCTCTACACCCTCTATAAACTTTCTAAACGTTTCGACATACTCCGGGAAGGTGGGGAATACATTGATATGATCCCACGCGATACCCGTCAGTATAGCCACGTGCGGGTGGTACCACAGGAACTTGCTGCGCAAGTCGAGTGGGCTGGTCAGGTATTCGTCGCCCTCAAAGACGGCGTACTTGGCCGTGTCGCTCAGTCGTACCATGCGCTCGAAGCCCTCTATCTGTGCGCCTACCATGTAGTCGGCCTCGATGCCGAGTCGGCGGAGCACATAGAGGATCATCGACGTGGTGGTTGTCTTGCCATGGCTTCCGCCTACCACGATGCGTATCTTGTCCTTGGTCTGCTCGTACAGATATTCGGGGAACGAGTAGATACGTATGCCCAGTTCGCGTGCTCGTTGCAGTTCGGGATTGTCCTCGCGGGCATGCATGCCGAGAATGACGGCATCGATGTCGGGCGTGATACGCTCGGGATGCCACCCCATCTCCGGGGGTAGCAGGCCGGCTTCACGCAGGTGGGTGAGTGCCGGGTCGAATATCTCGTCGTCCGACCCGGTAACCACGTATCCCTGCTTGCTTGCTACCGCCATCGCCAAGTTATGCATGGCGGCTCCGCCTATGGCAATGAAGTGAATTCTCATGCAAACAGTTTGCCGAATTCCTCGTGCGAGATAGGCTTCTGCTCTATCTTGGCAACGCCCTTCAGTGCATCGTATATCTTGTTCTCAGCTACGCGCTCGATGATGCCGCGCAGTTGGTCTTCCTTCTTGAGCATGTCCTGGGCGAAGTTCTCCAGGTACTTGTCCTCCACGTGCATCATACCGTACTGCATGAACTGCATGCGGGCTACCTCTTTGGCGTAGGCCTCAACGTCCTCTTTCTGCACGTCGATCTTGTACTCCTTCATCAGCTGGTCTTTGGCCAGGTGCCATTTCAGTTCCTCCAGCATCTGCGGGAAGTCTTTGTCCAGTTGCTCCTCTGTCATCTTCTCGTTGGTAGCCAGCACCCAGCGGCGCAGGAAGTCCTCGGGGAAGCTCACTTTCTCCATCTTCTTCAGGATGGCAGCCTTGGCGTCCAGACCGAATTTGTACTTCGAGTCCTCGGCCATGTTGTGCTCTATCTCGGCTTTGATGCGTGCGCGGAACTCCGCCTCGTCTTTCGGGGCGTTCTCGCCATATACCTTGGCAAACAGTTCGCCGTCTATCTTAGCCGGCTCGTGACGCGTGATCGACTGCACCTCCAGCGTGAAGTCCGACTCCAGTCCGGTAGCCTGCTCCTTGGTGATGGAGAGCATCGAGCTTACCTCTACTTCGCTGCCGTAGGCCTTCATGGGGTTGAAGGTCACTACGTCGCCTTTCTTTACTTTGGCGAACAACTTCTGCTGCTTCTTGTCCTTCATGTACTGCGGATTGAGGATAGCGTTCTCCTTGACGATGCCGCCCTCTTTCTGCTCGGTGAGTGTGCCGCGCAGGATGTCGCCTTCCTTGGCCTCGTCCACTTCTACGTACTCGCCGAAGCGGGCTGCGTAGCTCTCGGCCTGACGTTGCACCATGTCGTCGCTGACCTCGATCTTGTACTCGGTCAGCTTGTTCTTGCCCGTCAGTTTGGCGTCGAACTCCGGCGCCACAGCGATGTCGAACGCAAACGTAAAGGTGTCTTGCGTGTCCATGTCGATGCTGGGCGTCAGTTCGTTGTTAGGCATCGGGTCGCCGAGGATAGCGAGTTTGTTGTCCTCGATGTGCTTCTGCAGGTGCTCGCCTACCAGTTTGTTCAGCACGTCGGCCAGCACGCCCTTGCCGTACATTTTCTTCACCAGTCCCAGGGGCACCATGCCCGGACGGAAGCCCGGAATCTGTGCTTTCTGGCGCACCTGTTTCAGTTGTTTGTTTACCTCTTCCTGATAGTCGGCGGGCTCAATCGTGATGGTCACCACAGCCGTCAGGTCTTTGATTTCAGTTTGTTCGATTTTCATATATTTCGGATTATTCAGATTATTCGGAATATTCGGATTTTTCGGAATTTAGTTGCGCCCTGCGCGTTTGCGCTCCAACTCGTCGAGTATGATTTTGCGGATGCGCATGGCATGCGGCGTCACCTCCACGTACTCGTCCTCTTTGATATACTCCAGCGCCTCCTCCAGCGAGAATCGCACGGGCGGAGCCAGCACGGCTTTGTCGTCCGACGACTTGGTACGCATGTTGGTCAGGTTCTTGGCCTTGGTCACGTTGATGACGATGTCGCCTTCCTTGGCGTTCTCGCCCACCACCTGTCCGGCATACACTTCCTCTTGCGGGTCGATGAAGAAGCGTCCGCGGTCTTGCAGTTTGTCCAGCGCATAGGCGGAAGCTGTGCCGGCTTCCATGGCGATGAGCGAACCGTTGACGCGGTGGGGCATCTCGCCCTTGTAGGGCTGGTACTCCAGAAACCGGTGAGCCATGATGGCTTCGCCGGCCGAGACGTTCATCACGTAGGTACGCATGCCCATGATGCCGCGCGACGGGATGATGAACTCCAGCTGTACGCGGTCGTTGACGAGCTCCATCTTGGTCATCTCGCCCTTGTGGACGGTGACAAACTCGATGATCTTGCCGGAGCACTCCTCGGGCGTGTTCACTGTCAGTTGCTCCACGGGTTCGCAGCGCACGCCGTCTATCTCCTTGATGATCACCTTGGGCTGACCTACCTGCAGCTCGTAGCCCTCGCGACGCATGGTCTCAATGAGCACCGACAGGTGCAGCACGCCGCGTCCGAACACGTTCCATGCCGACTCGCGTTCGCTGGCCTCGACGCGCAAGGCGAGGTTCTTCTCCAGCTCTTTGGTCAGTCGCTCCTGGATATGACGCGAGGTGACGAACTTGCCGTCCTGTCCGAAGAACGGACTGTCGTTGATGGTGAAGGTCATCGACATCGTAGGCTCGTCGATAGCTATCGGAGCGAGCGGTTCGGGGTTCTCGATGTCGCAAATGGTGTCGCCTATCTCAAAACCGTCGATACCTATCAGCGCACAGATGTCGCCGCTGCGTACCTCGTCGGTCTTCACGTGTCCCATACCCTGGAAGGTGTGCAGTTCCTTGATCTTGGTGCGCACCTTGGTGCCGTCCTTCTTGGCCAGCATGACCGGCATGCCGTCTTTCAGCACGCCTCGATGTACGCGTCCGACGGCTATACGGCCCACGTAGGGGTTGTAGTCCAGGCTGGTGATGAGCATCTGGGGTGTTCCCTCCAGCACTTCGGGCTCGGGGATATACTCGATGATGGCGTCCATCAGCGCCGTGATGTCGGTCGTCGGCTTCTTCCAGTCCGTACTCATCCATCCGTTCTTGGCGGAGCCGTAGATGGTCTGGAAGTCGAGCTGCTCCTCCGAGGCGTTCAGGTTGCACATCAGGTCGAATACGGCCTCTTGCACCTCGTCCGGACGGCAGTTGAGCTTATCGACCTTGTTGATCACCACGATGGGCTTCAGGTTCAGCTCGATAGCTTTCTGCAGCACGAAGCGCGTCTGCGGCATCGGGCCCTCAAAGGCATCTACCAGCAGCAGTACGCCGTCGGCCATGTTCAGCACGCGCTCCACCTCACCGCCGAAGTCGGCGTGACCCGGGGTGTCGATGATGTTGATCTTGGTGCCCTTGTAGTTGATGGCTACGTTCTTAGCCAGAATGGTTATTCCGCGTTCGCGCTCCAGGTCGTTGTTGTCCAGTATCAGTTCCTTGGGTTGATCGCTGAAAGCCGACTGCTGACGGCTGACCACATTGGCGGTATAGAGCATCTTGTCCACCAGGGTTGTCTTGCCGTGATCCACGTGCGCGATAATCGCTATATTACGTATATTTTGCATACTAAATTCGGTTGACGCCATAAAAAGCGTGCAAAAGTACTGCTTTTTTTTGACATATGCAATACTTTTGCACTTTTTTTTAAAAAAATCGTACTATTTTCTATTAAAATAGTGCGTTTAGCCGCTTTTTAGCGGAGTTCAATACGTCTGGAAATGGTCTCTCCGTTCACCTTGGCGAAGAGTCGGTAGGTGCCGCGGTCGAGTTCAAACGAAGCGAACGTGCCTTGTTTCTTCTGCAGCAGTCTGCCGTCCATCGAGTAGATGCGTGCTTCCTCCATTTGGTCGGAATCCACTACCAGCGTGTTCTCGCGGAAGCGAATCGTAAATATATCTTTGCGTTTCGCGGCATCCGCGTAGGTGAATCCTGTCAAAAGAGCAACAAAAGTTGCCAAATACAACATTCTTTTCATCTTTTTTGTCCTTTCTTCGGAACAATAGACGCATACCGTTCGGCCTTCAGACTAATACCATTTAGCAGACTAATACCTATTGTTCAAGCAGACTAACACTTGATTTCATGCGGCCGAAACCTACGGTATGCGTCTAATGTTTTCCGAAATCGACGGCAAAATTACTGCTTTTTTTCGTCCCGACCAAATAAAATCCGCAAAATGCCACTTTGGGCTATCAAAAAATGTTGCATATCACCAATAACGAGTTGTGAACAAGAAAAGTCAGTCTTCGTATAAATTTCGGGATTTACTACGAACTGCGTCAAGAAATCCTCTCGCACGGAGCAAATGTGGAAGTTGTTTTCCCATGACCCTCCGCGCCCAAATCAAGGAAGAAATAGCAGAAATGCACAAATTATACAAATAATTTTCGTTATTAGTCGAAAAAGGTGTGTAAACACGCAAAAAAATCGACTAAACTCTTGCATATTTCCGAAAAAGCAGTACCTTTGCGCTCGATAAAAATGTGTATTACCATAAAAATTTACAGCCACTCGACAAAGCATACGGTGTTAGCAGATCGTTCGAGTGCTTTGCACGAAAAAAGAAAGCTAATAAAAGAAAAGAAGCAAAAGAAAATTAATAAAGAAAAAAGCCAGCCAGCCTGCCAATATTAT
>JAFPJV010000041.1 GCA_017425065.1 Paludibacteraceae bacterium | reverse complement strand
CTTATCTCTCAGCTCTTAACTCTTAGTTCTTAACTCTTAACTTATTTTTATTATTATCTCCTTTGAATGATTGTTTCTGTTTTTTGACTTTTTTGGAAGATTATTGTTTTATGACTCTTTGAGTCAAGGATTTGTACGGACGAGTTATATTAAATTTATTTAGAGATAAATCGGCTGTACAAATACTTGAAAGTACGCAGTACTATAAAACAATAATCCTTTTTTTCAAGTTTTTTTGATTAAATAAAAATCTAAATCATTCAAAGGTATTTTTAATATTTTTTTCAAATGACTAACGACAGCCCTCGCATGGATTAACGACCCAAAATATCCATTATTCATTATTCATTTTTCATTTTTTTTTGCATATATCAAAAATTTGTCGTACCTTTGCAGTCGAAAAAGTAAAAGCTCGTCATCTATATGAAAAAAACCGTTATCTCCCTTCTGATTTGTATGTCTGTCGAGGCATACGCACTCCAGGTCTCAGACTCAATTTATATTGGGCCTTCCAACAACGTAGCTAATCTTGTCATGTCCGCCGAGGATTATGACAGCTGGATACAAAACGACGGCTTCCAGAAAACTGCACAACCGGCTGTGATAACCAAGAAGTTGTACCAGTATTTCGAGGACGATTTCGATGTCATCATGTTGATAACCAACGAAAAGGAAAAACCGCAAACCATTTCCTATTACGGCATCAACCGACCTGTCGCCAATAGCGTAGAAGGAATAGGTAGGGGTATTTATAGCAATGCCTCTTACTATGGCTCGGAGGGTAAACTGTTTTCTCTGATGTATCTGCCTTATATGGATGCCATCATGTATGGTCCCACGCTGCATGAGTTCTGTCATTGTTGGGCTAATTATGCCATCCCGACGGCTGTGAGTGGACACTGGGGGATATGCGGCGGCAATACCAAAGGACAACTGGGCGGCTTCGTGCAAAGCACGCTCCTTACCAATGTGGATGACATCGCCAACAAGTATTCGGTAGAGCCCTTCGGTGTCAATGCCAACGGAGGCAATGGTGTGCCTTATAGCGAATTTGAATTGTACCTGATGGGCATGCTGCCGATCGAATCCGTCCAGGAGTTTGATGCTTTCCCGGATGTCCCTTCCGAGACGTTCCAGTACTGCGATGACAGCAAGCAGCGCATCTGTTTCCTGGCGGACACCCGAAATCATTACACGCCCTCGTCGCTTATCGATCTGCTCGGTCAACGTGTTCCGGACTATACCACCTCCCAGAAGCAGTTCAAGGCACTCTTTGTCATTCTCTCGAAAGAACCCTTGACGTCCGAGGAGTGGACGAAATGTGAATCTTCGGTAGGATGGTTCTGCCGGACGTCCGATGACGGTACCCGACTGTACAATTTCTGGGAGGCAACGCGCGGTGTCGGGTCTATTGTTCCGGACGATCTGAGTTCGTCGTTAAAGGAAACGACCGATATACCGACCGTTGAGCCGGACTCCCGGATAGATATACATGTTATGCCATCTACGATTATCTGCTCGGAGCCTTTCCGTATCTTTAGTCTGTCCGGACAAGACGTGACGGAGCAAAACGGTTCACTTCCTTACGGCGTTTATGTCGTCCATACTGCCAAAGGCGCCCACAAGGTATATGTAAATTAACCAAAAGTCCACTCGTTGAACCGTTTTTGAGTTTTCGTCGGAAGATGGTCCCGTGATGGTACTTGGCAAAAAGGGATATTTTGAGGGCACCGACACTCTATGCGTCCCACCTCGAAATTGCGTTCGCACATTCGAGCGAACAGCAATCTTTTTGGCAAAAAAATCACGCTTATGCGAGCATAGACTATATTTTTTTACCAAAAATCTTGCACATTCCAAATATTTGTAGTAATTTTGCAGCCGTTTTGGAAAAGAAAAAATGATGAAGAAGATTTTATTTGCATGCTGCCTTGCCGTAGTGGTGGCATTGCCGCTTTTTGCGCTGAATGAGACCGTTAGCGTCAGTGCCGGCAGTACGGAAACGCTTCCCGTAGCCGTCTCATCAGCCTTGCAAGATCTGGCTGACGATGCCGGATTGACCCTCATAGGATGGACAACAGCTCCCGTCGCCGACGGACATAGACCGGATACCTACTACGGACTTGGCGCAACAGTTACGCCAGCCGTCAATACCACATACTATGCTCTCTTCGCCGAACGTGCCGCCATAGGAGAACTCATCGCACGCCGAACCGATTCACCTGCCGACGGCGACACTCTTCTGTTGGCTTCGATAGTCGGCGCAAATTGCTATCTGGCTCCGAATAGTACACCAAGCCCAGGTGATCTGTGGCCGCTTGAACTAGTGAATCCGTATTACTCTGTATCTTTGCTCACAATGACTGATATGACGGCTGCTCAATATCGTTGGATTTATGTAGCGCAGACGGATAACAAGTTTTGGTTGCAATCTGCAGCGAACGTCTCTTATTATCTGAATGCCACTTCATCTGCCGTAAAATGCGGATCTAAAGGCAACAAGAATATGTTATATCAGAACGGCTTTATTTATTGCGTGGGTGCCAGTAGATATTTAAGTTATGATCTATATAACTTCGAACCCGTTTGGAAACCTCAATCCGGTATTCCGAGTAATCATACGTTTGCTTTTTATCGCAAGGAGCGGTATGTCAATTTCTGCACGTCTGTAGAAGCATCGTCGGCGACGCCATGTCCCGGATGTTTTATTTTTACGCGGTAGAACCGGAAGAGAATAGAATACTGACGGCATGCAGCACCAAATAGCCAATGACATATTGATCCCGGAGTTCTTCCGACTGCTCAACGAAGGACATGAGGTGCGATTTACGCCTACCGGCGTCAGCATGAGACCCTTTATCGAAGGAGGACACGACAGCGTCGTGCTCCGAAAACCAGCCAAAGCTCCGCAACGCGGAGACATACTGCTTGCCGAAATAGCCCTTCCGGGCGGAGGAAAGACCTACGTGCTGCATCGTGTCTTGCGCATCGAAGACCCGGACGGGACAATCATCCTGCAGGGCGACGGAAACCTACAAGGCGAAGAACATGTAGCGCCCGACAAAGTGCTGGGCATCGTTGTTCGCATCGAATCGCCCGGCGGACGACGAAAACCACTCTTCCGCGGACGTTTGTGGCAGGCGGCATTCCCGATGCGATGGCTACTGTTGAAAATCTATCGCCACAGCCTCCTCAAATGGTGCTACTAA
The DNA here is from genome assembly GCA_017425065.1 of Paludibacteraceae bacterium. Taxonomy (GTDB): domain Bacteria; phylum Bacteroidota; class Bacteroidia; order Bacteroidales; family Paludibacteraceae; genus Colicola. The sequence continues at coordinate 19,478 of JAFPJV010000041.1, read as the reverse complement.
ATGGCTAAATAGCTAAATGAATAAATAAATCGTACATGGTAAATGATAAAATCGTAAATGTTTTTATGAAAGCAATCAAAGGTTTTAAGTTGCGTCCCCTTGGGAGCGAATATATCTTGATCGGAGAGAGTGTCGAACTCGTCAATTTCAACAAGATGATCACAATGAACGAATCCGCTGCATACCTCTGGAAACAGGTGCAAGAACTGCCTTCGTTCGACGAAGCCAAACTGACCGAACTGCTACTCGCTGAGTATGAGGTCTCGCCCGAACAGGCGGCACACGATGCCCACGAGACGGCACAGCGATGGCTCGATGCAGGCATTGTGGAAAATTGAACATTTTTAAGGTCTTGCGCGCCTTATCCTTGTTTTGGCAGGATAAAAATGTACTATTATTAAGATTAAGTGCACGCGCATTGGGAAAAAGCAACCGGGATTTGCAGGGTTGCTTTTTTTGTTGTAACTTTGCGCGGTTTTTTGGGCTGTACCCATTGGAAAATCCAAAATCACAATAAATAATTAACTAATTTTTTCTTATTAAGGAATGAAAAAGATTTTTACTTCTCTGTCGATTATCCTGCTGAGCGTAGCCATGTATGCTGCTACCGAACCGGCATGGTATAACGACGTGCAATCCATCACGGCCAACGGCGAGTACTACATCTACTCCGTCAACGGCAAAGGCTTCATGCAAGCCGGCAAATCTACGGTGCAAGCTATCTCCGAAAGCAACTACACCAACATCTCTTCTTACAAATTCAAGATCTCCAAAGCCGAAAAAGGCTATGTCACCAACGGCAATTACTACCTCAAAAGCTATATGGTACTTGGCGGTAGCGGCAGTGGCAGCGGCCCCGTATGTACCAATAAGTCGGACGACGGAACGGAAATCATCTGGACCATCATGAACGGCGGCGAGTACTGGAACATCCACGGCTTCTATAACGCATGGCTTGCCGACCGTTACCCGGCTCTCAAATATCAGTCCGGCGCCTACGAAGGATACATGAACGGTAGCGGTATCAACTACAGCAAGACCAAAGACACGCAGACCGCTGCCGAGTTCCGCTGGCTGCTCGTCTCGCAAGCTCAGATAGACCGTCACTTCGCTATCTTTGCGTGGGACAAGTACATCGAGACCGTTTCTATCTCGGAATACAACGGACAAGTGCCCGCTGCCTACTATGCCGCCATGGAGGCGCTTTATACCAAGACCTTCAGCGTGCAGGACGAGAACGTGACGCCCGAGCAAATCGAAGCTGCCAGAACGGAACTGAACGACCTGCTGGCCAATGCCACGCTGGTGACTGCCGCTTTCGCCGAAGCCAAGGCAACCATCAATGCCCTGGAAGGCATCAAGGACAAGGGCGAGGACTTCACGCAGATTACTACCGACATCCAGAACGCACGCACGCAAATCGAACAGGCGAAAAGCGTAGCCGAACTCAAGGCGGCCACTTCGGCACCTGCCCTCAAGCAGATCGACCCCATTACGTTCAACAAGACCACTTTTGAGGCACTCAGCTTTGTGACCGGCGCTGCTTCTACGCCCGCCGGACGCAAGATCACCTACAAGGCCAAAGACGCCAATATCATCAATGCCGACGGCAAAGCCATCTACAAAGGCACGACCAAACTGACGGCTACCGCGGCTGCTACCGACAAGTACTATAAGTTCGTCCGCACGGCAGACGTCACCGTTACCGCCGAACCTACTACGGCACAGGAGACCAAGACCATCACCTACGGCGACCAAGTCACTTGGAACGGCTACGACCTCAGCACCTATCCCGTCGGACAGCACACGCTGATTTTCGAGACGCTGAACGAAGTGGGTGCACAACTCACTATCACGCTCACGCTGACCGTCAACAAGATGCCGAAGCTTTCCGTGGCTGTGCCTATCGAGTTCTGCCAAGGCGGTTCGCAACTCTATCGCGGCAAGATCTATACCGAGGCCGGAACAGACGTGATCGAGGTCACGGGCGCAACGCGCGATACAATATTTAATGTGACCGTTACGGTCAACATGCCGAGCTACGAGGAGCAGACGATCACCGTGCAGGTAGGTCAGCCTGTGCAATTAGAAGGCGAAGGCTGGCTGATCCGCGGCGAGACACCGGTAGTGGGTGACGAATATCCGACCGTCAAGGCCGATACGGCTAACTTGTGGTTCGTTCGCTACGGCACGACCGTCAAGGGCTGCGATGAGGTGGAGAAAATGTTTGTTAAGATTGAGTTGTTCGATCCCTACGAACTGGAGAAAGACCTGGACTTCTGCGAAGGCGAGACGGTTGAGTACCACGGAAAGCCTTACTCCGAGCAAGGTACGTTCACGGAGACGCTCGAAGGACTTATCCGCGATACGCTGCTCACGGTTAATGTGACTGTCTTCCCGAAGAGCTACGAAGAGCAGACCATGACTTTGGCTGCCGGCGATGTCCTGACCTTGCCGGAAGGCGAATGGATGCTCGGCGAAGAGACTGTCAGCGACGAGTATGAGACCAGCGAGGACGATGTGCCGGAATTGGTATTCGTTCAGACAGGCGAAACAGGCGAGGGCTGCGAAGCAATCAAGAAACTGATTGTTACCGTTACCAGCCGCGAAGGCTTCGACAATGTCCGTTCCGCAGAGAAAGCACAGAAAGTGATGATCGACGGCGTGCTGTATATCCGTCGCGGCGACCGTCTCTTCACAGCCGAAGGCCACGAAGTGAAGTAAGCACGGCAGACGAAAAAAACGGGGCAAAAACGCCCATGTTCAAAATTTCGGTTTTCCCTTAGTTTGACGACTAAGGGAAAACTTTTTTATGCCTGTTTTTAATATAAAGTTGCACCTTATTAATATGTGCGCGCCCGCACGCGTGAAAAATTTGCGTAATTCAAATAAAAATATTAATTTTGTGCACTATTTTTGGGGTATGAGGTACGCATAGTTGCGTGCAATCTTAAAAATAGTAAATAAATATTAATAATCGTACAAAACGAAAATGACCATAATCGTTTGTGCGAACGGAAATAGAAATTTTAGGTATAAAAAAGATATGAAAAATTTTTACAAAGTGAATGAATCTCACGACGAAGTTACGGTAAACCCTCAGGAAAAGTCTAGGATTGTCTCGAGAATGGGTCGTAATTGGTTCGTGATTGCCTCGATGCTGATGGTAGTGTTCGCCCTGTTCGGGGTAAATGAGCAAGCGCAGGCTGCATGGAGCGGAAGCGGAAGTGGAACGCTGAAAAGCGGAAAATGGTATGTGCTGTATGAAGATGGGGCACAGACTGCAGATAGTTGGGGAGGGACTAAAGAATATTCTTTGTCTGGCCCTGGCAAACTTTTAACTTTTCAAGGAAAAAATAATTGTACTTTTTCAACTACAACTACAAGTGTTTCCGTAGAGGATAATAAAGGTACTACATTATGGAGTGGAACGGTAAAAAAATCCTATGCAAGTAAGACTGCTACGAAGAATTGTAATGTTGATGCAACAAAAATTACTTTCAAAAATGCGACACTTACTGCATATACTTTCTCTATGCAGAAAGTCCATGTAACCATGGCGCAGTATCTGGAAGCTCCGTCCAAGACATCTTTGGATTTCGGAGCAGCGGATATCAACAGCGCTGATGCGACGCAGACTTTTACCGTGGCATGGTGTAATGTGCCGGCAATGAGTTGGGAAATTACGGGCGCGAATGCGGACTTGTTTACCGTTTCTGCAAACGTGAACTCGGAAGCAGGTAAGTACAACACGACAACCTTTACCGTAAAATACAAGCATACAACGGCGGGCACGCATTCTGCGACACTCAAAATAACAGACACTTTCAACAGCTATTCCAAAACGGTGACGCTGAACGGTACGACGAACAAGTTGCAACCGACTGTAACTTGGTCGCCGGACGATGCAATGTTTAATGTGGATGATGTGCTGTCTGCAACCAACAATAATAATCTGACTGTTACGCTTTCCGGAGATGCCAATTATGTCAGCTGCTCCGGCAATACGGCAACGATGCTGGCTGCCACTCCGGGAACGATTACTATTACGGCGCATGTCACGGGCGACAATATCTATGCGGACAGGGATATTACCAAAGATATTACGATTACCAGCCTTGAGAAGCAGTATATCACGTGGACGCAGGATTTCTCGCGCCTGAAAACAACAGACGCCAGCAAGTCCATCGTGCTGAATGCCACGGCCTCCAGCGGACTGCCTGTTACGTACGAATTGGTAGGTGACAAGACCGGTTTGACGCTTACGCAAAGCGGCAACACATGGAAGTTGACCTATTCGGCAACGGAATGCAAGAATACCACGATTCTTGCCAAGCAAGCCGGCGACGGAACAACCTACGCACCCGCTTCGTCCGTTTCGCTACCCGTTAAGGTGGTTGATCCGACCAAGGTCTGCGACATGAACGAGACGCTGGTGAACTCGCAGATTTCCCTGAAAGCCCAAAGTCTGTTGTCTCCGGCATCAGTTACCTACAATATTGATATTCCGGCTTCTATGACCGTTTCGTTCAGCCGAATGAAAACAGGACTGTTCGATACGTATTTGTTGGGCGTTGATGTCGAGTTCTATAGCGGACGCAACGGATCAGGTGATCTGCTCTATACCAAAGAGTATTCCGCTTCGGATATCAACAACTCTCTATCGAACAGCAATATCAATTTGTCGAGTTATATCAATGCCAAGTCGGTGAAGATTACCACGAGCGCAACGAACGGCTATTATATCAATGCTGTCAGTTATGCGCATCGGAAATACTGTACGTTATCCGTGAATACGGTTGCTTTCGAGACTTTCCCCAACACGGAGACTTCGGCTAAGACGTTCAAAGTCAACTATGCCAACTATCCGGTTTATCTGGAGTGCTCGAATCCTAAATTCACATTTACTCCGACGGAATTCGGTGATTGCAGCGAGTATGGCACGCAAGAGATTTCCGTGAAATATACCGCAGGTAATGACGAAGGCGAAGATGTAGGCTATCTCTATGTGAAAGACAATACGGGTGTTACCTTGCAGACCTGCACGTTGACGGTTGTAATCAGCAAGGTTTCGCAGAGTATTACTTCCACGAATATACAGTCAAGTTACTGGACAACCGACAAGGTGACGCTGAGTGCGGAAGCCAACTCGGAACTGACGGACTTTACGTATTCCGCTTCGCCGGCAGGTATAGCTACCATTGCAGGCTCGGAGATGATATTCTCTCAATCCGGAACGATTGCCATTACCGTTAATCAAGCCGGTAATAATATCTATCGTCCCACTTCTACTACTGTCAGCAACGTAGAAGTGAAAAAATCCACGCCGGATATTGCAACGGCTCCGACGGGCACGTCGATTGTATATCTGCAGACGCTGAACAAGAGTACGCTCTCCGGCGGTGCAGCGGATATTACCTTGCGTGGCGTCGCTCATACGCCTGTTGCGGGTTCGTTCGCATGGACCGAGCCGACCCATGTTGTCATGGATGCTGCCGGTTCGCACAGTTACTCCGTGACATTCACTCCGACCGATGGCGGCATGTACACCACCAAGGAACTTACTATTCCTATTACTATCCTGCGCGCGGAGCAATCGCTTTCGATGAACAACGGAACGGTGAAAGTGGCTGTGGACGGTATTGACGCCGGCGCGGCAGATTCGAAGATTGATCTGGACGGCCTGACCGCTTCGCAGACAGGCGATGTCGTGAATAACGTGAAGCGTGACGGCGCTGTAACCTACGAAGTAATTAGTTCGAACAAAGCGAACGCTACGATCGGCGAAGGCAATATCTTCTCTGCTACGGTTTGCGGCACTTATACCATCCGTGCCACCAAAGCACAGACGGATTACTATAATGTCGTAACAGATGAATTTACCGTAACGGTAGTGAAACGCGACAATACGCTGGCAACGACTGCCGCCTACATCCGGTATGTGGATGATCTGATTGCAACGGTTGCTACCACCGTAAACAGCGACGGAACGATTCATACCAGCACTTCTGACGGTACAATCGCATACTATGACGTTGCTCAAAACAAAATCTTCATCCCGAACAGCGAGGCGAAATCATTCAACTCGACCACGGTGACTATCAAGATATGGCAAGATGCAACCGACCGCTTCGAAGGTATTACGGAAGCGAATGCAAAGACCATTACGCTGACTGTCAAGAAATACGATAATCCGTTCGCTTGCTCATGGGGCAGCTTTGCGAAAACGGTTAACTTCGATGAGGTTGTGCCGACCGCGTTGACCACACAAAATACGGATTATACTCATTTCCCGATTGAGATCGAGCAGACCAGCGGCGAAAAGATAGCCACCTTGGTGCGTAATGATAATACGAACAACACCATTACCGCTTCCCATTTCGTGGGTGATGCTACGTGGCATATGACCCAGGCGGAAAGCTACAAGTACAAAGCCGGCGCGGCAGACTTGAACCTGAGCGTGCGGGTGATTGACAATGAGGAATGCTACATGTTTGAGGATAATACCGAACATGAGTTCACGACTAAGATTACCGATGGCTCCGGTCACTTTGACGATCCGATAGCCGTCTCAGGACCGGTTAACAAACTCTATTTTGATGCAAGACGAGATATTTTAGCTGTCAGCAAATTTATCGTTCAGTATTCGGTGGATAACGGGTCGCATTGGAGAACGATTGCCCAGCCGGATTTGTCCATATTCTATGAATCTTTCGGATATGAATTTACCGGCTTGGCAGCAAACGAACATGTTTCGCATATACGCTTTGGTGCGGAAGTAGGCGGAACGCTCTCCAAGTATTACAAGAATATCAAAATCTCGCGTACCACCAATATTCAACCATTGGATGCAAACGGAAATCATATCACGACCTTGACGATGCCGCAAAGTACGGTGGACGGTTCCACCACGGCGCAGTTCTACTTGAATTACAGCAGTTGTGACGATGTGATTAAGATCGTTTCCGACAATCCGCACTTCACGGTTGACATATCGGAGATCAGCGTGGATCATTCCAAAGACTTTAATAACGCGACAATCACCGTTACGTATCATAGCAGCGAAAAAGGCACGCATACAGGCACTATAACGATTTATACCAAATATCAGAATGAGACGCTGACTGTTACCGGCAAGACGGATAAGAAGATTCAGACCCTGACGTGGGAGAAAGGCTATACCGAGAGCACGTTGTCGTTGCCGGTAGGTCTGGTGGTAGATAATGTCAATTATGCGGTCAGCGCATCCAGCGGAAATGCAGTAATATACACCACCGACAATGACCAAGTTATTGAAATCATTCAGGCCGGATTAGGCTTCAAGATTATCGGCGAAGGAACCGCCACGTTGACAGCAACGCAGGCAGGCAACGATGACTGGTTCCCAGTTTCCGACTCGAAGACGATCAATGCCACCTTCAAGAAACTGCAGGAGATCGTTTGGACGCAGGACTTTATCCGCAACATGGAACTTGGTCAGGAAATCGCGTTGGATGCCAAGGTATATATACGCGATTTGAAAAACGGCACGTTCAAATACAACGCTGCCCAGACGGCTTTGATTACCTATTCTTGCCCGACAAACACCGTTATTGCTTTGGACGGCGAAAACAAGAAAATCACTGTTACGGGCTACGGACAGACATCCATTACGGCTTCGTTGCCGACAGGAAATGACTATTACGAGGATGCGACACCTGTGACGCTGATTGTCAAAGTCCGCAAACCTTCGGAAGGATGTGAGACGCCTTGGGTTGTGGATGAGGCAAGTACAATAGAATTGTTTGATGATAATGTATTGGGAGGTAGCGCCATAGACTTCTCGAATTGGACTACTCCGGAACTGACTTCCGAGCCTATCCTGTTAGACCCGGCCAAAGGTAAGCCCGACAAACTTTCATATCAGCATGATGCAGAGAAATATTCCATCAGAGCCGGACTTATCCTTCTGGAAATATGTAGCGGTAAGGTCGTAGCACAACAGCGTATAAACGGTGTCTGGTCTGATATCGCAGGTTCTGAGTATGAGCAGAATTATACCTTGTCTGACTGGTCGGCAGGTGCTTATACCTGGCGCGAAGTGAAAGATCTGCAACTGGATGAAAATGCAGATGCTATCCGCTTCAAACGCTTCAACGGAGGCGCAGGGCATCATAACTTCAAGGATGTCCAGATATCCCGCCTGCATTATTTGCGTCCGACGGCTGCCGAAGTGGATTTTGGCGACATCACGATAGGTGAGGACCGTCCTGCAACCGTTGGCATCGACTACTCGGATATCAAGAAGGATCTGAGTGCCGCAAAGGGAAATGAAGAGAACACGACATATAGTGTTGACGAATCAACGATTTATGTGGAGTGCGGCTCCTTCGGACACTATGATTTGCCGATTACCATTCATCCGATCGAACTCGGACCGTGGAGCAATACTGTCATCGTGACGGATAAAATGACCGGTGAAACGGTGACAATAGTTGTCAATGCAAATGTGATACCTGAGTTTATTCATACCTATGAGGTAGCCGGAGAGTGGGGCGAACAAACCCACTGGAAAGATGATAAGAAACCGACATACAAGGACGACGTGCGTATTGCTGCGGATGTAACCATTGTAAGCGATATTACGGTTAATGGAATAACCATTGAGCCGAATGTGACCGTTACCGTTAATCCGGGTGTTACGCTCACGCTCCGTGACGGCGTTTCGCGTCCACGCGTTCTGTATGGCAATCTGCACGTGAAAGACGGCGGAAAAGTAGTTGTGGGAACAGGTGCGTTCATGATCAATGACTTTATCTTGGATGCCGCGCTGGGTACTATCGGCACGAGTGCTTCGTCCGGACAAGTACTGGATGACAACGACAGATTCATTGTCAACGGAGACGCTTACTTCCTGATGACGCTGAATCCGAGCGGTGAGAATACACTGGGTTGGTATGACTTTGTAGTGCCGTTCCCGGCTGATGTCAAAGATCTCAAGATCATCGGTTGCGACCGACCGCTGGTATTCAACGACGATTATGCCGTCATGCGCTATGATGAGGCTAAGCGTGCCGTGAACGGCAAAGACTGGCAGAAGTTCAACGGTACGATGGAGCCTGGCAGAGTATATACCATTGCCGTGGATGCAGATCATCCGGAATGGAATACTGTCCTCTTCAAGAAGAAGAAAGGCGGCACATTAGGTGCTCCGGCTTCCTTCTGGGCAGAGTGCTCGACCACCGGCGAGACCAAAGACTGCGGATGGAACGGTCTGGGCAACGGAACCCTGCAACACATACAGCTGAATGCGGCTTCTGTAAGAAAGATTGAGGTGTATGACCATACGAACAATATCTTTGAAACACTGGATGAAGATGAGGTTAGCAATTTGAAGTTTGCTGTCGGAACATCGTTCTTCATACAGGTGGATGAGGCGCAATCGATTGCATTCGATCAAGCAACGGACGGACATTTGTTCCTCGCTCCCGCACGTGAGCAACGCACGATCGACGAGTTCCGTCTTGTATTGACGGCCGAGGATGCTCCGTACGCTTCAGACCGTCTCTGGGTATCGGCCAGCGAAGAGGCAACGGGCGAATACACGGTTGGTCACGACCTGCTGAAGATGGGTACGCCGAGCGAAGCCAAACTGGCGCAGATGTGGGCAGTGCGTGAGAACGAGCGCCTGTGCGACGTGGAGATGCCGCTTCTGTCCAACAAAGCACAAACACCGATGTCGTTCTTTGCACCGAGTGCAGGCACATATACATTAGCTGTTGATGCCGCTCCTGACGACGCGACACTCTATCTCACGCAGAACGGAAATGTTATCTGGAATCTCTCGATAAGCCCGTACACGATCGACCTCAAGAAAGGTACTACCGAGGGCTACGGCCTGAAACTGGTAGCCGAGCGCAAGGTATCGACCGACGTGGAGAATGTACAGAGCGGCGATATGCCGGGCGCAAAATGCCGGAAAGTGCTGATCGACGACAAGATGTATATCATCATGCCTGACGGCGCAATGTTTGAAGCTACGGGTAAAAAAGTGAAATAATAACAGACAGAATTGGAATATGAATAAGAAAGAATATATAGCACCGGAATTTATTGTTTATGCCTTATGTGCGGCTGATTCCCTTCTGGGAACGTTGCCGGATAGTTTTCATGCACCTCCAATGCCGCCTCGTCGTGAGGTGTTCTAAACAACCCGTTGCGTTATGCCAAGAGGACCGCTGAATACCAATATCCGTAACGTGCGGCTGCGCACGATAGCGCATCTGTTGCGTACACGCGTCATAGCAGGTCAGGAAGAACTGCTGCAGGTGCTCATGCTTCAGGGTATTGAGACCACTCAGGCCACGCTCAGTCGTGACCTGCGTGACCTGAAGGCCGAGAAATGCACCCTGCCGGACGGCACTGTTCGGTATGTCGTGCCCGAGCAACCCTTGCAGACCAAGCAGAAAGCCATACAGTCCGACCTGTTGCGCACTGCCATGGTGAGTGTGAGCGTGTGCGGCACGTTTGTGGTGGTGAAGACGAAAGCAGGCTATGCCGGTGTAGCGGCCAAGGAAATAGAAAACCAAGCACCTCAAATGGCGCTTGGTACTATAGCCGGCGAAGATACCATATTGGTTATCCCGCAGGAGAAGACCGATCCGCAACAGTTTTGTGCGTTGCTGCGGGCCGCTCAGCAGTAGTTACATCCGTTCCGGTACTTCGATACCCAACAGCGACATCGCATCCCGAATAGTGCGCGCTACCGTTTCGCTCAAGAGCAGACGTAGTGCGCGCTTCTCTTTATCCGGCTCGTTCAGTATCGAGCAGTCGTGGTAGAACGAGTTGAAATCGCAAGCCAGGGCATACGCGTAGTTGCATATTAACGCCGGTGAGAAATCCGTTCCCGCCTGACGTACTATAGCCGGATACTCCATGAGCCGCTGTATCAGCGCGAGTTCTTTCGGATCCAGACCGGCTTCGCCTGATAGACCGCTATCGCTGATAGACCGCTCCGCTGGTAGACTGCCTTCGGCTGATAGACTAGCTTTGCGCAGGACGGACTGAATACGCGCGTAGGTGTATTGAATGAAAGGTCCCGTATTGCCGTTGAAGTCAATCGACTCCTCGGGATTAAAGAGCATGTTCTTTCTCGGATCCACTTTCAGTATGAAGTACTTCAGCGCCCCAAGTCCCACCATACGAGCGATGTCGTCGCTCGTCAGACCGGCTTCGCCTGATAGACCGCTACCGCTGTTAGACCGCTTCGCTGATAGACCGCTGTCGCTGTTAGACTTTTGGAGATAAATCTCCTTGGCATCTTCTATCATTTTGTCCATCAGTTCGTCCGCATCCACTACCGTTCCTTCGCGGCTCTTCATCTTGCCGTTAGGCAGTTCGACCATGCCGTAGGAGAAATGCACGAGTTCCTTGCCGAACGGGAATCCGAGACGGTCAAGCAGGATACTCAGCACCTTGAAATGGTATTCCTGCTCGTTGCCGACAACATATACCATCTTGTCGATCGGGTAGTCCTGGTAACGCAGTTTGGCAGTGCCGATGTCCTGGGTCATATAGACCGATGTGCCGTCCGAGCGGAGCAGCAGTTTTTCGTCGAGTCCGTCTTTCTCCAGATTTGCCCAAACTGAACCGTCTTCGCGGCGGTAGAACTGCCCGGAGGCAAGTCCTTTCTCCACTTCCGATTTGCCCTCCAGATAGGTGTTCGACTCGTAGTAGATCTTGTCAAAGCTGACACCCATTCGCTGGTAGGTCTCGTCAAATCCGGCATAGACCCATTCGTTCATTCGCGCCCATAGTTCGCGCACTTCTTTGTCGCCTTGCTCCCATTTGAGCAGCATGGCTTGTGCTTCCTTGATGAGCGGTGCTTCCTTCTTGGCAGTCTCTTCATCCATGCCTCCGGCCACGAGTTCGGCGATCTGTTTGCGGTATTCCTTGTCGAAACGCACGTAGTAGTCACCGATCAGGTGATCGCCTTTCTTGCCCGTCGATTCGGGTGTCTCTCCGTTGCCGAACTTCAACCAAGCCAGCATGGACTTGCAGATATGTATGCCGCGGTCGTTGACGATATTGGTCTTGACTACTTTCCAGCCGTTTGCCTCTTGGATTCTGGCGATGGAGTAGCCGAGCAGGTTGTTGCGCACGTGACCGAGATGGAGCGGCTTGTTGGTGTTCGGCGAGCTGTATTCTACCATCATCAGTTTGCCGTTCTCGGGCTGCTGTCCGTAGTGTGGGTCGGCGGCAATATCTTGGAGTTGCTGCACAAAGAACGATTGCGCCACTTTCAGGTTCAGAAATCCCTGTACGGCATTGAACTTGGCTATCAGCCCTTGACTGTTGGCTACCAGGTATTCGCCTATTTCGTTGGCTACCATTTGTGGCGCTTTGCGAGCGGCTTTGACGAACTGGAAGACCACCAGCGTAATATCGCCCTCAAACTCGGGACGTGTCTTTTGCAGTTGCACCTGCTGCGGTGCGGCATCTAAGTCATACAGCGCCTTGACGGCCGCAATGACTTGTTGTGTAAGTATTTGTTCGAGTGTCATAATTCGTTTTTATTTGCTAATAGGGGCACATTTCTTCTTGAGGTACGCCGCCTCGTCGGCATTCAGCAGCGGTGCCGTTTCCCGATAGACGCGCTCGTGATAAGCATTGATCCACCGGATCTCTTCGTCGGTCATCAGGCTCATCTCTATCAGGTTCGTATCGTAGAAACAGAGCGTCAGCGTCTCAAACGTCAGGAAGTCGTCTTCTGTCGTACAAGCCTCTTTGCGCTCGGCAGGAATAACGGTTATCAGGTTCTCGGTGCGGATTCCCCACATGCCGGTGCGGTAGATACCCGGTTCGTCGGAGATGATATGTCCGATTTCCAGCGGAGTAGGGTTGTTGTCGGTGCGCACGTTCTGCGGTCCCTCGTGACAGCCGAGGAAGTGGCCGACGCCATGCCCTGTGCCGTGACCGAAGGTAATACCGGCTTGCCACATATACTGTTTGGCAAGTGCATCCAGTTGATTGCCACGTGTGCCGCGCGGGAAGCGGGCTGTAGCCAATGCAATATGGCCTTTCAGCACGTAGGTATAGTCCAGTTTGGCCTGGGCGGGAATTTGATTGTCTCGGTCACTGACCGCGCCGAGCCATACGGTACGCGTGATGTCTGTCGTGCCATCCAGATACTGTCCGCCTGAGTCGAGCAGCAACATACCTTCCGGACGGACGGTAGCACATTTGTCCGGCGTTGCTTCGTAGTGGACGATGGCTCCGTTGCCTTGATAGCCGGCAATGGTGCCGAAGGATTCTTCCACGAAGTTCTCGCCCATTAGGCGGAATTCGTGCAGACGGTCCATCAACTGGCATTCGGTCTGCGTCTTGCCGTCGGCAAAAGCCTCGTTCTCCAGCCAGCGGAAGAAACGGGTCAGAGCAACGGAGTCCTGTCGCATAGCGATGCGTTCGCCTTCCAGTTCGACGTCGTTCTTGCGGGCTTTGGTGATGAGGATAGGGGATTTGGCATTAATGACCTTTGTACTTTGTCCCTTGTCACTTTGTCCCTGATTGATAGCTTCGTACAGTGCGCGGTTGACTTTGGCGCCATCTATGAGAACGGTGCCTTTGAGGTTGTGGATATAGTCGAAGACTGCTTCGTAGGGACGGATGTCGATGCTGTTGAAATCCAGATAGACGCGTGCGGGACTGTCGATTTTCTCTGCAGGCACAAAGAGCGTGCACTTGTCTTGCTCCAGCACGACGTACGATACAACGACCGGATTGAAAGCAACATCGTTGCCGCGGATATTCAGCAGCCATGCTATCTCGTCCAATGCGCTGATAATCATTGCGTCTGCTTTCTTCTTCACCAGTTGCTCGCGGATGCGCGCCAGTTTGCTCTCTACCGATTCTCCTGCGAAATCCACGCTGTAGGCATAGAGCGGATCGGAGGGCAGGGCAGGGCGGTCGTCTGTCCAGAGCGGACGAATCAGGTCGCACGACTTGAGCGATATGCAGGCTCCCGAAAGCGTCTCCTGCCATTCGTTATAGTCGTTGACGGAAATCATCTCCGGGTTGAGTCCGACAGTTTTTCCTTGTGCGTGTTCTGTGAGCCATTCGGGAATAGACGGACAATCCACATCCGACTCGCGCATCAGACGGATGCCGGTGCCTGCCAATTCGATGTCGGCTTGCAGGTAGTAGCGGCTGTCGGTCCACAACAGCGCTTCTGTTTCGGTCACAACCACTGTTCCGCTCTCACCCTTGAAGCCCGAGAGCCATGTCATCTCATACCAGTGTGCCGGCATGTACTCCGAAGCATGGGGATCTGTGGACGGAACGATATATACATGCACATGCTCGCTTCGCATCAGTTCGCGCAATGCTGCCAATTTTTCCAATACGGTCATAATACTCCAAATTAAAAATTCGTGCAAAGATACGAAAAAAGATTGAAAAAGGAAAATGGAAAATGGAAAATTCGTGGTATTCTACCCCTAAATGACCGCTTTTTGCGATAAATTATGCGCATACGCTTGCATATATGAAAAAAAAAGCGTACCTTTGTGCGATTTTTTTGTAATATGGCGGAGAATGAGCTCATATTCCGGTGTTTGGCAAGTGGTAGCAGCGGCAACTGTTACTACCTCGGCACGCGCAATAGCGGTATCTTGATAGATGCCGGTATCTCGGCGCGTCAGATCCAGAAAAACCTGCGCGAGATGGGGCTTGACTACCGCAATATCCATGGTGTACTCATCACCCATGACCATGCGGACCATATCCGTTCTGTCGGGACGCTGGGCGAACGCGTTCATCTTCCTATCTACACCACGCGTGAGATACACAGCGGTATAGACCGCAACTACGGCGTGAAGGAGAAGCTGAAGACCAGCCGCCGCTATTTTGAGAAAGCCGTCCCGTGGGAACTGCTCGGCATGCGGATTCAGACCTTCGGCATATCGCACGATTCGACGGATTGCTTGGGCTATGTGATTGATTTTATGCACCAGCGCTTTGTGATTATCACCGACTGCGGCGAGCCGAATCCCGAGATGGAGCATTATATCTCGACGGCAAACCACTTGGTTATCGAGGCGAATCATGACGAACGTATGTTGCTCAACGGTCCGTATCCGACGTATCTCAAGGAGCGTATCCTCTCGCCGCGCGGGCATCAGAGCAATGCGGTCTGTGCAGAACTATTGGCGCGCAACTATTCGGAGAACCTGCGCAACATCTGGCTATGCCATTTGTCGCTGGAGAACAACGATCCCGAAGTGGCATATGAGACGGTGAGCGAAGCATTGGAGGCCATCGGTGTAGAGCCCGGCAAGGATGTGTTCCTGAACGCACTCGAACGTACGACCGCCAGCCCGGTGTACGTGCTGAACGACCAGGTGATCCAAATGGAAAATGAAGAATCCGAATTGGAAAATTGATACTAACTGATATGGAGCGATTAGTAATTATCCCGACCTATAACGAGAAGGAGAACATAGCAGCTATCATTGATGCGGTGATGAACTTGCCGCTGAAATTCGATATTCTGGTGATTGACGACGGTTCGCCCGATGGCACTGCCGATATCGTCAAGAGCCTGATGGCGGGCAAGTACAAAGACCGCTTGCATATCATAGAGCGTTCGGGCAAACAGGGACTTGGCACGGCATATATCGCAGGCTTCAAATGGGCTATTGAGCACAAGGCGGAGTATATCTTCGAAATGGATGCCGATTTCTCGCACAACCCGCAGGATCTGCTCAAGCTCTATGACGCTTGTGCCAACGAGGGAGCCGATTTGGCTATTGGTAGCCGTTACGTCACGGGTGTCAATGTAGTTAACTGGCCGATGAGCCGTGTGCTGATGAGCTATTTCGCTTCGAAGTATGTACGTACTGTGCTGGGTGTTAATATCCATGACACCACGGCCGGTTTCGTGTGCTACCGACGCCATTTACTTGAGACCATCGAGTTGGACAAGATCCGTTTCAAGGGCTATGCTTTCCAGATAGAGATGAAGTTTACCGCCAGCAAGTGCGGCTTTGCGATCAAGGAAGTGCCGATTGTTTTCGTCAACCGCGTGCTGGGCACCAGCAAGATGTCAGGCGGTATCTTCTCCGAAGCCTTGTTGGGCGTCATCCGCCTGAAGATTTCTTCCTGGTTCCGCAAGTATCCCCGGAAATAATATTCTCCGAAGCCGGTTATTGTTCCTCACACATGCAATGCTTGCGTGTGATGAGTGAGAACGCCATGCGGAATCCGAGTTCGAGGTTGATTGACAGCGGTTGGTAGTTGCCAAAACCGTAGTTGGCATTTATACCTGCTATGAATTTCCATCCTTTGGCGATAGGAATCATTGCGTCGGCACGTAGGAACATCGCTACTTGCCCCGGAGCGGCCATTTTCTCAGCCGGTATGTTGCCGTTTTCCGTGCAGAATCCATATTCCGGCACATCGGTGATGGTCATGTGCCATTTGTCGTAATAGCCGGTATGTGTCACCGTCCAGTCGGTTGAGTACGAGCTGGATAAGTCAATCTGGTACTTGACTCCTACTGCAAAAAGCAAGCCGTAGCCTCTTTCAAATGGTATAGGGAACTGCAGACTGAAGTTCGGCTCAAGATACCATGATTGTACATGTCTGTTCCATGACGTGTAATTGTGGGTGAGATCATGTATCTCGCCATCGCTATCATACACGCCTTGGAGTGTTTCGGTGTACGGGCGCGACAATGTGCCGGCATAACGATGTGCATCAAGCCCTATACCAAAGCCGAAATGACGAACCGGATAAAAGGCATAGCCTATATGCGCCCCTAAACCGTACGATCCTTGCTTCGTACCATCTGTGAAGTCAGGATAATGCATCAGAGTAGCGTATCCGCCATCGAGCGTTAACTCAACGGCACTCCGCGCCCATGAAGAGAAGGAACAAAGTACAATGTACAACGCACAAAGGGACAATATGAACAGGCTGCGTCTCATCTTCGTTGTAACGATTTATAGGTATTACCCTCTTCGTCAAAATCCACATGCAGTATTATTGTCCCGATGGGAACAGATATGCGTCTGACAGGCATAAGGGCATTGTTGCCGTATGTGTCAACACTCTTGGGTGCTTCACTGAACGATACGGGACAAGTCTTCTCGTGTTTGCCGTCGGTGCGCGTCACTTCCACTACATACTTGCTCTCGCCTAATCCGCTCTCACGATAGAGGTATTGTTTGGTTTCGCCCGGCAGCAACTGATCATCCTGATACCACTGGAAAGCGGTGAACTGGTCTTGCCCATTGTCGCAGAACAGGAAGTTTGTCCATTTTGCGTACACCATTCCACCCAGACAAATCTCCGGTTCGGGTTCCGGCTCAGGTTCTTTCTCGCAATGAATCGTCTTCAGTTCATAGACATGATTGATGCTGTCACATCCGCGCGGACTCTTCTCCATCTGCTCATATACACCTTCCGAATCGAACATGTGTCCGCGCCAGGTGTAAGGCAACAAAGTGTCACAAACCGTAGTGTCCAGTTTCTGCTCAATGACCGTTGGACAAGGGACAGTGCAATCGCGGGTGTCAAGCGTCAAGGTATAATTGATGCTGTCGCACTTGCCATCAATGGTCTTGATGGTGCCCGTCTTAGTTCCTGCCGCATCGAATGTGATACCATGCCATTTGTAAGGCAGGTCTCCCGTGCAGACGGATGTTTCTTCGGTCAATGTAGTTGGCTCGGGGCATGAACAATCATAGAACGCATAATGGACGAGATGCTGATAATCCTCTATACGCGCGAACTCAATATCATCTACCGCGAAGTCATTGCCGTTCGCCGCGCCCTGCTGGTTTATCAATTTGATGGTAGCCGATGTAGCGTCGCCGCTGTTCCAGATCGTATAGAGCTGTGTCCAGTTGCCATGACCGCTGGTCGGAATGAACTGCCCGCCTTGCAGCATGCCGTTAATCGAAAACTCCAATACCGCCAGATTCTCATCCGCTCTATCCCAGTTGGTTAGCCAAGCGGAGAAAGCATAATTGGTATTCGGCAGGATACCGCTGATACGCTGTTCCCATATCGTTTTGCCTATTGTGGCATCGCCATTCGCGGCGAACATATGCCCTGTGGCATCGCCAAAGGTGTGGTCGTAGCAGTCCGGCGCGTAAGTATGCACATCTTTGACGTTGGAGCAAATGGTGTAGTTTCCTTCCGGATAGAGGGCGTTGTACGATGTAGAAACCACGTAGTTGTATTCGGAGGTAAAGCCGGTGTTTCCTGCTTCGAAATCACCGTTGGTCAGACGACTGTCAAACAATCGCTGGCCGACGAAGTAGTAATACACATCTTCCGTCGCATTGTCCGGCAAAGTGATTGTCGGCGTGACATCTGTATTACTAACGCGCTCCCAAGAAGAAGTTGCAGTGTTGTACTTGAACCATTGGAAATCAAGAAACTTATCGCTACTACCCGTCTCTAAAGTCTCGTTTGTTCCGGCGCGTGTGTCGCAAAGCGTCTGCTCGGAAGCTGCTACTCCCAGCGACAAGGGATCCACGTTAGGTTTGGTGAAGAAACTAACCCATTTGCCGGCAGAATACAGCACACCGGTGCCGCTCCATATCAGATTGTCGGTCTGTATATCCGCATCGCTCCAACCGGCTCCGGAAGCGTCAGGCTGGCTCATGTGACCGCCGAAAATAACATTTGCCCATAATTGATTCGTGCCCGGAGCTGTTACTTCCCATATATCGTTCTCGTCTGCGACGGGATCCATCCGAACAAAGTAACCATCATTTCCATTCGACAGGAAATAAGCAGAGAAATAACTATAACTTGTCCAGTTACTTGCATTGAAATATAACTTTGTTCCCGAAGGGATCTCGGTCGCTTGAAGCGCCAATACGCTCATCAACGCTACGATTAGTATGGAAAAATATCTTTTCATCACTTTGCAAGTGTTTGTGCTTTAGCAGCGTGCAAAAGTATGAAAAAAAAGTGATATACGCAAGTTTTTAAGAGAAAAAACAAGAATTATATGAAAAACAGACAGAATAGGAGGTAATAAAGAACAACTTCTCCGTTCAAAGAGCTATCAATCTCTCAAATCCGATCAACAATCGGCGAATTAGTGCACAATTTTGTAGAAAAAACACAAATTTCGCAGAATTATGCCTTAAAACTTGCGTACATCAAAAAAATGTAGTAATTTTGTAGGCCAAATAGGTTATTATAAATTATAATGGGTGTTATATGGCTGATAAAAATTATGCTGATATAATGCATGATGCTGCTATTGCAATACAAGGTTTTTTACGAGGAATGGCATTTTCGAGAGTTCGTGAGATAGCGAACACTTGTTCTATATTCAAAATAGGAAAGACAGGAGAAACGATAGAAGAACGCAAAAATCAATCTGATTATAGGGATAAGTATGAACATATTAAAGAAGTTTACTCTTCTACCGACCCCCATCTAGTTGACAATGTTGAGGCGGAACTTATTAGGGAATT
>JAFPJV010000040.1 GCA_017425065.1 Paludibacteraceae bacterium | reverse complement strand
CTTTCCGTTTGTGCGTCTAACGCGCCAGAAAGTTCTTGATTTTAATTTCTTGTATAATAACGCATTCAAAAATTTGCTGCAAAATTACAAATAATTTCTGATATACACAAAAAAATCTGCAGTTTTAATGCAGATTTAGATGCTATGCGTCAACAAACGCCTTTAATATGCCTGCGACGCTTTGTGCTTGGGTTGATGGTCATTTCGCAGCGGCGACAGTCGAAGCGGAGCGTGAGAAGCTGGCCGGTGCGGAGACGCAAATAGCGTGGCTCCTTGTCGGCGGGATAAGGATTCGTCTTGCGGCAATGCCCCAACTCAAAGAGAAGGCAGTAGCGGCAAGTCATCAAGTCATTTACCATTTGGTCATTTACCATGTACCATTTTATTTACCATTTCTTTATTCACTTCGTTCATACGATCTACTTCGTCGTATGGGTCGTTTGGTCGTTTGTCATTGGTCGTTTAAGACTTCTCTGCGCCATTGGTTCAGCGTGCTAATCGGTATGAAATAGGGGTTGCTGTCAATCTGTATGTTGCGGGCAACGTAAAGCGTGTCACCCAGTTTGCTGAGTTGGGTGCGGATGGTCGCCATGGCTTTCTCCGGATCCTTGGCGGGCTCATGCGGGAAGGTGTAAGAACCTACCCAAACCCTCCCTGAAGGGAAGGCTTTGTATTGCAGTTCAAAGCCGTTCTCCGTCTCGCGGAACGTGATATCCACCGGTATGCGTCGTTCGGAATGAAGGGATTTTATGAATTCTACGTCGAGGTTACGGTATAAATTAGTCGAAAGCCGGAGTGGCTCCGGAGCCGTAGATGCGTCGAAAGTCGAAAGCTGCTTATTGATACGGACGATATTGCCTTCGATGCCGTTGACGGAGAAGCCCTCGGAACCGATAGTCAGTCCGTCGCCGTTATGGAGCGTGATGCCTTCACGAAGCCGGACACGCAGGGTATTGCCGTGCGCCTCAAGCACCTCGCCGATATATTCGCCGGTAGATTTCGGTGTATCCCAGTTGGCCATCGGGCGGGTGCGGCCGTGCAGGAAATAGTCGGTCGCTCCGCGATGAAAGGTCTTGGACGGGTCGGGAACAAAACTGCGAGTTAAGAGATAAGAGTGAAGAGATAAGAGTGAAGAGTGAGGGAGTGAAGGAGTTAAGGTATCCAATTTCTCGCGGTAATAGGCCGTGATGTTGGTCACGTATTCGGCATCTTTGAGACGTCCCTCAATCTTGAAAGTCGTAACGCCGGCATCGATGAGTTCCTGCAAATACGCGCTACGGTCAAGGTCCTGAAGCGATAGCAGATAGCGTTGATGAATAGGTTGTCCCTCATTGTCCAAAACTTCGTTGCCGTCGCGATCCAGCAAGTCGTATGCCATGCGGCAGAATTGGGCACAAGCGCCGCGGTTTGCACTGCGACCTGCCAGCACTTCACTGATAAAGCAACGTCCTGAGTACGAGACGCATAGGGCGCCGTGCACAAAGGCTTCCAACTCAATATCCGGCACAGCCTGCCGGATCGCTCGTATTTCGTCGATACTCAGTTCGCGCGCCAGAACGACCCGTTTGAATCCCATGTCGCGGAGGCGTGCCACTTGTTCCGGCGTACGGTTGTCACACTGGGTAGAGGCATGCAGCCGGATAGGCGGCAGGTCGAAATCGAGCAAGTGCAGATCCTGAATGATCAGCGCATCGACACCTATCTTATATAACGCGTGCGCGAGCGCGACGGCTTGCGGATACTCGTCATCGCGGAGCAAGGTGTTGAGTGTGACCAGCACCTGCACGCCGTACTGATGTGCATAGCGGGTCACTTCTTCCAAGTCATCCAGACTGTTGCCGGCTGCCTGACGCGCCCCGAACTGCGGAGCACCTATATAGATGGCATCCGCGCCAGCCTGAATGGCAGCCCGGGCAACTGTTTTATCCCTTGCGGGTGACAATATTTGGAGCGGGTTATTGTTCATGGGTGCGCATGGCTTCGCTCAGCCGGTACATCACAATGCCGGCCGTGACCGATACGTTCAGCGAGTGTTTGGTGCCGTATTGCGGTATCTCGATACATCCGTCGCACAGGTCAATCACCTCCTGTTGAACGCCGAAAACTTCATGGCCAAATACGACCGCGATGCGGTCGAGACCGGCTTCGCCTGAAAGACTTTCTGCTGCTTCTTCCAGCGTGATGGAGTTGTGGGTCTGCTCGACGGCATAGACCTTGTAACCTCTTGAACGGAGATTGCGCACGGCATCCAGCGTCTCTTCATAGTACTGCCAGGGCACCGTGTCTTCTGCGCCGAGGGCAGTCTTGTGCAACTCGCGGTTAGGCGGACAGCAGCAGATGCCGCAAAGGACAACCTGCTCCAGACACATGGCATCCGCCGTACGGAAGACAGCGCCGATGTTGTGCATACTGCGAACGTTGTCGAGTACGACCGCAAGCGGCAGTTTCTTCGTTTGCCGAAACACCTCGGGCGTGAGGCGGTTCATCTCGGATATAGTCAGTTTGGTATGCTTCATATCGAGTCGGGGCGAAAAGGCAGATCCACGTGCAGTTCACGTCGGTCGGTATCGATGCGGATGATGAAATCTTCATGGATAGGCATGAGTTGTCCGTCGGAGAGGGTCAGCAGGGTGTTGATAGTCTGCTCGTTGACCTCGGTGACGGTGCCAAGCGAGCCGTACTCGCTGTCGATGACTGTATAGCCGACGAGGTCGCTCCACGCTACTGATTCTTCCGTTTCTTCCGCCATGTCGCTACGAAGCATATAGGCTTCCGCGCCGGTCAGTCGTGCTGCGGCGGGTTCATCGTCCACGCCCGAGAGCGAGAAGATGAGTATGTCGGCTCCTTTGCCTCTCCAGTCGCGAACACGAAACGGCACATACAGCTGGTCGAGT
>JAFPJV010000039.1 GCA_017425065.1 Paludibacteraceae bacterium | reverse complement strand
TTGGGTGTGATGCCGGCGAACTGGTCGGGCACTACGTGAAAGACCTCCGGCCTCCGTACGCTACCCAGCGTCTCAGCCGCCTGTCCCTCAAACGGAATGTCCAATCCACGTTTCAGTTTGATTGTTTGCATAAAATGGTTAATAATGTTATTTTGTTTTTTGATAGTCTCACAAAAAGCGGCCGCAAAATTACAAAAAAAAAATGACATACACAAGAGTGTATGCCACTTTTTTGCATTTTTTGGCATTTTAGAGCTTCCGCGAAACGCCGTCTGCGCTTCGCTCTATCGTTTAAGTAGCATCTTCAGATCGTCCAAGGTGAGCGTCTGAGCCGTGTTCTGGTCTTGGAGTAGGGCATCGGCAAGGTCGCGCTTGGTCTTGTGCAGACGCAGGATTTTCTCTTCGATCGTGTCGGCTGCGATCAGATGATAGACTGTCACGTTGCGTCGCTGGCCGATGCGGTAGGCACGATCGGTGGCTTGCTGTTCGATAGCGGGATTCCACCACGGGTCGAGATGAATGACATAGTTCGCTCCGGTGAGATTGAGTCCGAGTCCGCCGGCTTTGAGGCTGATAAAGAACACTTGCGCTTCGCCCTTCTGGAACCGCTCCACCATCTGTTTGCGTTTGGCAAGAGGTGTCGAACCATCCAGATAGAAGGAGATGGGACCGTCCTTCGGACTGTTAGAGTTTAGACTGTTTTGTGCCATGGTAAGGAAGGACGTGAACTGCGAGAAAACCAGCACGCGGTTGCCTCCGGTGATGATCTGCGTGAGCAGCTCCACGAAATCCTCCAGTTTGCTGCCTCCGCTCAAAGACATCGTTGCCCCGTTCTGTACGAGTTCCAGCGAACAAGCGGCTTGCCTCAAACGCGTGATAGAAGCCAGGACGTTCATATCCACTCTGGATGCTTGCTCGACCTGTTGCTGCGCTTCGATACGCATAGCTTCGTACGCCACACGTTCTTCGTCTGACAGTTCGACGCGCCGGATAATCTCCGTTTTCTCCGGCAGTTCGTCAATCACTTCGGCTTTTGTGCGCCGCAACAGGAAGGGTTGCAAGATCTGTCGCAAGGTCTGTTGCCGCTGCTTGTCATGTTCGGCTTCAATAGGTGCGATAAAATCGTGGTTGAAGGTCTCGTAACTGCCGAGAAAGCCCGGGTTGATGAATTGGAACAGGTTCCACAGCTCGGACAAGTAGTTCTGCAGCGGTGTACCGGTGAGCGCAATACGGAAGTCGGCATGCAGGCACATCGCGGCTTGCGACATCTTCGTCTGTCGGTTCTTGATAGTATGCGCTTCGTCAAGGCACACCACATTCCACGTTTTGTCCGCCAACGCTTTCTCTTCGCGAACCAACAGACCGTAGGTCGTCAGCAGTACGTCGTGCGCCTTCAAGGATTGAATGAGCCGTTTGCGGTTGTCGGTTTCATTGAGGATATGCACATTGAGCGTGGGAGCAAAACGTTTGATCTCGCTTTGCCAGTTATACACTACCGAAGCAGGAGCCACAACCAAAGATGGTCCTTGGTTCGCACGAGTCAAGAGCACAGCGATGGTCTGGACGGTTTTTCCGAGACCCATATCATCTGCCAGACAAGCTCCGGCGCCCCATGCCGCCAAACGTATCATCCAGCGGTATCCTTCTTCCTGATAATCGCGTAGTGTGGCTTGCAGGTTCTTCGGTAACTCAATCGGCATATGTGCCGCTTCGTCAATCTTTCGCAGCAGTTCGGCCACGCCTTGGTCTTCGTGCAAGACGGAATCCGGATGGCTTAGAATCTCACCCAGCAATCCTGCTTCATACCGTGGAATAATGACTTTGTTCTTATTGATATGCGCGAGTTGTTGCACACGTTTGAGTTGCTTGGCGAGTTTTTCGTTCAGCGCCAGAAATTCGGATTCTCCCAGCCGCACAAACCGTTTCCCGACCATCTTGCTTTGCATCAATCGGAGTAGTTCCGCAGCCGACAATATCGTCTGTTCGTCGATCTGCAAATCGCCTTCCACCTCAAACCAGTTTTCTTTGGTTCGCAGACCCATTGAATACGACTCTACGTTAACCGGTTGCTTGATATTGATTTTTGCCCCGTCCAGCCATTCGATGGCATACTTGTCAGCGTCCTTCGCTACCAGTTCCATAAGTGCCAACACGTCCTCAATATCAACTGTTTGCGGTTCGTTCATGAACAGGCATCCTAACTGCGCTGTTGCAAATTCGTTGAATTCGTCCAGACGTCTGGTCTCTTCAGCCAAGTCTCGTTCTACCTGGTATCGCGTCCCTTCCTGCTCATCGAAGATAATCGTTTTTCCTTCTCCCGGATAGAATTGCAGCCTACCGTTCGCAAGAGGTTGCACGCAACACTCGACGGTAAACTCCCCATGTCTGGGTGCAACACGCAACACCAGCGTCAAATCCCCTTGCACCTTCTCCAGCGTCGAACCTCCTTCAATCATATCCGAATGAATCTCCACGTCGTTGGAAATAGTGCTGATGAACTGTCTCAACTTGCTCTCAGCCTCTTCCGGCATCGTTCCCAAGCGCAGCAAGGTCTCAAACACTTTCCTTTCGTATGGTGTCAGTTCAATCACCACATAACTCGTCTCGTTTTTCTCCACAACACAAGGCGACGGAATGGCAAAATCTCTCTTCCCGAATTGCACATTCGAACTGAAAACCAGACTCTTGCCTTTATGCTCAATATTCAGATACGCACGTTCCTTACGGACCGAAACCGGCTCATAATCATGTTCGTCCCGTTTCAGTAGCACTTTGTCCGTGTCCACCAGATACGGCAAGTAGTCACTTAGCGTTCCCCAGTTCGGATGGTAGTAGTATTTGGTGTGATTGACTGTTTTGCGCAGGTGGTCATAGAGCAGCCGATCCACCTCGTCCATGAAGTCATATCCGGTTGTGAAATAAGTCTGAGCCGACACGTTATACGGCTTGCTCCATCTGCCATCCTTGCATGCTTTCTGTTTCTGCGGACAGATATACGGTTCGTCGCCCCAATCCTCTTGAATCACATACACCAACCGTTCTCTTTTCTTCGGTTTCTCTTTGATCGCTTCCGGCTCGCTTACTTGCGCTACCATCAGATCATCTAACGCTTTCTCCCATTGCGGTTTGATGTGGATGGAAAATAGCAGCGGATCTTTGTCCAATATGGTCAAACGAGTATGCGGCACACGCTCGTCGATGTCTATCTTGAAATAGTCGGAAAACAATCGCGCAAAGGCTTGCAGTAACGGATAAGAAGCCTGCAACATCCCGATGTACCAGGACAGGTTTCCGTCGTCCTCGCCAAGTATCACATACTGAGCCACAATCATCGCAGGAAATTGCTCGATCGATTTGGTGACATCCTTCTTTAGGTATTGCCGAGCTTTGGTTTTGGCCGCCTCGCTGCCCAGTTTTGCGTAATATACCATAAGGAAATAACACGCAATCGGATCAAAGAACAGACTCTTGATTCGGCTGTTCTGGTTGTGTATCTTTAGTGCCGATTCCCATAGTTTTCCGGCTTTCTTCATGTCCTCTTGCCGCATGGCACTAATGGCATGAACGATATAGAACCACGCAGTAGGCTGATTCAGCGGCATCGGAAGCGCACCTCCTGCCAAATACCGCATAGCCGCCAAATAATCGTGGAACGGGGCATAAACGGACATAGTGGCTTCCTTTTCACGCTCTTGCGAAACCTGTAGCAGACGAAGGATGTTTTCCTCCGAAAGCGCCTCCATGTATTCCATCGAACACAAAGAGTCTGTTGCGCTACGGAAGAAGAGCAAATCGTTCAAAGCATAAGCGAGCGGAAAATAAAACGGCTCTAAAAATGCTACTTGCCAGCAAGCGGCATTCTGATTGATGGACGTGCTGCTTATTCGTTGACGTTTCAGAAAATCGACATCTCCATCGTACAACGCTACGCATACTTGCCAGAAATTCAGTATGTTGGAAGGTGCTCGTCTGACATTCATCAACTCTGCTTTCAGCCATTCGGGATGCCGATCAAGCACGTACATGGCTGTTGGCAACACGCAATCACTCCGCAAGTGATACGTATTGTGATAATCGACCGGTTCTATCCAATGCCTGCAATATACAAAATTCATCCGTTCCGTTGCTTCCCACGTAGTGAGTTGCGAACTCTTCGCAATTCGAGCTAAATGCCCTTTGTCTATGAGTCCGTCGTGCGTGAGACACAGAGCCAATATATGCTTGTCGAAATCTTCCTCCGGAAGTCTGGAGAATAACTCGTCCGGCAAACGATTCCCGGCCTCTCTGTTTGTCAACTGCGTATTTCTCTCTTGCACAAGATCTGTCACCTCCTGCTTTTGAGTATTGGCATTTATCGGAGTGCCCGGTGGCACCTTTCGACTTTCGACTTTCGACCTTCGACTCTCTCTGAGGTAATACAGCACAGCCGCTTCGTGCTTGCATATATTTCCCCAATCGTAGGGACATGTGCAACGATGTTCATGTAGTTCGCCATCTTCATCCACAACCATGGACACTTTGTACCGCTTCGAACCCTGTACAACGGCTTCCACTTCTCCGTTCTCGTCCGTGCATTTTGCCACACGTCCCGAACGGAAATACGTCCTTCCCCGTTGTACTATTATCGGTTCAACCGCTTGTTCAAAGTTATCCAATCGTATTGCCATGTCTTTTTTAATGGGTGAGGGTGGTTATTATCTCTTCATCTGCAGGCAACCATTGGACGGATGGTAAGTCGTCGGGTGCAAGCCATTTGACGGCTTCGTGTTCCAAGAGAGTGAAACCTTGTCCCTTCAACCGGCATTTGAAACAATGCATCGTCAGATGGAAAGTGGGGTAGTCGTAGTCAATGGTGCGGAGTAGGGGACCGACTTCTATATCCGCGTCCAGTTCTTCTTTTATCTCGCGTTTTAAGGCATCTTGAGGCGTTTCTCCGCGTTCCATCTTACCACCGGGAAACTCCCACCAGTCTTTCCACTCGCCATATCCCCGTTGCGTGGCAAAGATCCGTCCCTGCTCGTCAAAGATGACAGCGGCTACTACTTCGATTCTTTTATTTTCAGGCATTGTTATTTCTCCAAGTCCAATAATTTCGACTGCAAAATTACACAAAAAAAATGACATACGCAAGCACGCATGTCATTTTTCTCTTTAATTCTTATCTCGTTTCACTTGAACGATTATTGCTGCGCAAAAGAATAATGCTCGCGGTTTACCGCACCAACAAGCCGCGAACGAAGTGAGCACCGTATTAAAAGGGGGAAAAGCAACTACACAAGTCCGTGAGTGTAACGAACTCCTTATGGGAGAAAAGCAAAAAAAGAATACAAGCAAAAGATTAAGACAGGACAAAATAAATACAAGCCAAAGAAGTGCACTACTCCGTTTCGCCGGTAAGTTTGGCGTATAGTTCAAGACCTTTCGCTGTGAGGCGATAGGCTTGTTCGGGTTTGTTCGGTACTGATGCGTAAGCAAAGTCAATCAGACCTCGCTCCCAACACGGTTTCCAGTAGTTATATACAAAGATACAGCGGCTCTTCTG
>JAFPJV010000004.1 GCA_017425065.1 Paludibacteraceae bacterium | reverse complement strand
TGGTGGTGAGCGCACCTGCGTTCAGCGAACCGTGAACGGCACCTGCTGCACCGGCCTCAGACTGCATCTCCTGCACGAGTACGGTCTCGCCGAACAAGTTCTTGCGACCTGAGGCAGCCCACTCGTCCACGTTCTCTGCCATCGGAGACGACGGCGTGATAGGATAGATAGCAGCTACCTCGGTGAACATGTAAGCCACATGCGCCGCAGCTGCGTTACCATCCATGGTCATAAATTTTTTCTCTTTTGCCATTGTTGTTAGAATTTATTGTTGAGTTAGTTGTTGGTTTGCTAGTTGTTTAGTAGAGGAAACCTAATAGCCAGAGCGGGATGGCGTTGCCCAAACCTGTTTCAATCGTACCGATCATGGTCGGGCGAATCAAGTCGCGCTGGTCGTCCTCGCAACGGACATCAAAATAATACTTGTTGTCCACCACGAACATCGCACTACGCTCGGTGGCGTTGACCTTGTGTGCTCCGTGCAGACACATGTAGAAGAAGGTCTCATACAGCGCCTGGTCGTCCAGTTCGCGCGTGATAATCATATGCGCCAGGTTGGTATTCTGCATATATACCTTGAGCGGCTTGGACGGGAACTGCTTGCCCTGCATGTAGAGCAAGTTCAAGAGACGTGCGTCCTTGAGGTACTTGATATAGTTCATCGTCGTGGCGCGGCTAAGCTCAATCTCGTCCGATATATTACTTATATTGAGCGCGCAAGGCGTTTCCTTGAGCATGATATAGAGCAGTTTGCGCAACTTCGGGATACAAGCCACGTCGATTTGTTTGATCATCAGTACATCGACCTCAAGCATCATGTTCATCGTGCGCGTAAGGGCTTCCTCGAAGTTAGTTGCTTCGAGATACGCGGGGTAGTAGCCGTGCTCCATATAGTCGCGCAAGTACTTGAGCGGGTGGATCTTGTCGCACAGTTCGCGCGAGATGGATGCGTGATTGTGCAGCACTTGCTCCAGCGTATATACGGGCAGGTTGAGTCCGGTCTGCAAATTGATATACTCGCGGAACGAGAAACCGCGCAGGTTGTACATCTTGACAATCGACGAGATATCCTTGTTGTCCTCCACGAGGCGCATAACAGGCGAGGCGGTAAAGATAATATGCATGTCCTGGAAACGGTCGTGACACCGTCGCAACTCGCGCGACCAATTGGGATATTTGAACATCTGGTCCAGGAGCAAGGTGCGTCCTCCGGCTTTGTAGAAGTCGCGGGCGAACTCTACGAGCGAGTGCTCTGTGAAATAGAAATTGTTGAAATTGACATACAGACTGCGGCGTTTGGGTTTGGTACCCCGACGCAGCCGATGCTGTGAGTCTTCAATCAACTCTTTCTCACGCAACTCTTTGGCATGTGCCAATAGGAAGTCTGTCTTACCTACTCCACGTCCGCCCTTGATAGCAATCAGGCGGTCGTCCCAGTCTATCTCGTCCATAAGCTGACGACGAATAGGTGTTTGTACACGATCTATCAGGTAATCGTGGATCTTAAAAAAGGCTTCTAACATGGTATAGCTTATTGTTTCATTTGTTTCACGCCGCAAAATTACAAAAAAAAAACGGTTTTTGCAATATGTAGTTTGCATTTTTTTTGAAAAAAAATGCTTTTAGACCCATTTTTCGTCAATTATTCCACTTTTTTTACACAAAAAAGGAACCATCCGAAGACAGTTCCTTAAAAATTGTTTGCATTTCGTTTCTAATGATCAGAGCGAAATAGCGCCGCTCGGGCAGACATCTGCGCAGGTGCCGCACTCGGTGCAGACGTCCGGATCAATTGAATACTTCTCGCCCTCAGAGATAGCTCCCATCGGACATTCGTCAATACACGTACCGCAAGCGATACAATCATCAGAAATTTTGTAAGCCATAATATATAAATTTTAGATTAAAGACCGTTTCACTGTTAGACCGTTTCACTGATAGACCGCCCTTCGGGCTGATAGACTAAATCGGTCTATATTCTATCAGGCGCAGCCGGTCTATACTCTATCAGGCGCAGCCGGTCTTTTCAATTTTCGGTGCAAAGGTACAACAAAAAATCGAGACTACCAAATTTTAGGGAGAAAAAAATAAAATTTTAAGTCGAAAGTCGAAAGTCAAAAGTCAAAAGACCTTTTTTTATTTCTTTTTCTTGACGGTAGCGAGTGCGGCGAGTAATTGCGCATTTGGGCCGGTAAGCGATTTGTCGGTCAGGCCTTTGCGCTTGGCGAAGGTAGTCCAGTCTTTTGCCCCACCCTCGGCGCTAACAGGCAGACGCAGTTGCAGGAAATGGCAGTAAGCGATTGCCAAGGCATCGGTAGCATCCAGTTTCTTGGGCATCTTGTCGTCCGGTATGTGCAGAAAGCGTTGCAGCATATCGGCCACCTGGGACTTGGTGCTATGGCCATTTCCGGTGATTGCCATCTTGACCTTCATCGGCGAGTACTCGTTAACCGGTATGTCGCGGCTGAGAGCGGCGGCGATAGCGACCCCCTGCGCATGGACGATCTTGATCATCGTCTGCGGGTTCTTATCGACATACTGCGTCTCGATCGCCAGCGTCGTGGGATGGTAACGGTCGATGAGTTCCTGCAAGAAGAAGAACTCCCGCTGCAGCCGCGGGTATTGTCCGTCGAGTTTATGCACATCAAGCACATCAAAATCGACGAGCGAGACTTGTTGTCCCTCCGTGTCCAGAATAGCCCAACCCATAAAGAGTGTTCCGGGGTCGATTCCGAGAATGCGATGTGAGCGAACCGGCTTATTCATTGTGTTCATCATCGCGCTCATGCGTACGTATCAAGCCCCTGATTACCACCAGTACAGCACCCGCAATCAGCACGTAGTTGGCTTCGGGCTCTATCTCCTTTACACTCATCACGGCACCGGCTATCAGCACCAGGAAACCGACAAGGAGAAAATAATCGGATTTGCGCAGCTTTCTCATAACGATTTTTTATTCTATCGAATCCATTACAATATAGACATCTTCGTTCTCACAATGCATCAGGTAGCGTTCGCGTGCAAACCGCTCCAGCGTATCTTTGTCGGTACGCAAATAACGCAGATGCGAATCGATACGCTCGGTCTGCTCGTTATACATGTCGCGTTCGTGACGGAGGCTGTCGATCACCTCGGCACGCTTGAGTCGCTCCACCGCACTTTGGTTACCCACAAACACCATGACCACACCAAACACAACCAGCACAATGATATACTTGTTAAGTATATACTTGTGGGTAATTTCCCACACTTTGGACCAATTTACCTTGTTTTCTGACATTGTTTTGCGATTTTCGACCGCAAAGTTACAACAAAATTTGGAAGTATGCAAACTTTTTTGTAACTTTGCACGCTAAAATGAATGAAAACAATACTTATTCTTGTGCCATGAGACGATTTTTACTCTCATATGTCCTTATTTTTGTCTGCGCGTGCGCGTTTGCGCAGACGCATATCACGATTGACAATCCCGGCACGTGGACTGCCGAGAAGTTGCAACCATACATCGGTCAGACCGTCATTTTCGACGTGCCGATGATCGTATGTGGAAACGCGAACGGCAATTACGTCGTGTCGCCCTGGCGCAGGTTTCAGCCCGAGAGCCACGGCTTTGCCGGAACGACGGATTACAACGCCACGGTACGCATCAACAGCACGTGTATGTTCGGCCTTTCCGGCGTGAACGATTATCATCGTTGCGGCGAGAAGATTATCGGGCTGAAAGCCAAAGTGAACAGCACGAGCAGCCTGACATGGCAAGGCGGCACATGGCATGGCAACAAGCGTGCCGACATGGAAGCCGGTCTGCCCGATCTGGGCGACTACCGGTTGCTGGTTTGCGGATTCAACCTGGAGAACTACTATATGACCATAGGCGAGATGGGTGCGCAAAGCGAATCCGACCGTCAGGCACAACGCGCCAAAGTGAGCAAAGCGCTCAAGCAGATCGATGCCGACATCTACGGACTGGTGGAACTGCAACAGGGCAACGAAGCCATCGAGGAAATTGTCAACGACCTGAACAAGAACCTCCCTGACCGCAAATACCGCTTCTTCAGCGAGTCAGCCACCGGCACCTTCCAGAAAGTAGATTTCGTCTATGATGCCAACAAGGTGGAGCCTATTGGCACACCGATAGAAACGGATGTGGAACTGGCTAACCGCAAGAAGATGATCTGCTTCCGCGAGCGGGCGACAGGCGAACGCTTCATCTATTCGATCAACCACTTCAAGGCCATGAACTCCGGTGCCGAATCGCGCCGCGTGAACGAAGCCAAAGCGGTCGTGAAACTGTATAACTCCTACCGCAACAACAAGAGTATCCGCGAGAACGACATACTCATCATGGGCGATTTGAACTGCTATGCCTATACGGCGCCCATAAAGGTGTTTACCGAGAACGGCATGATAGACCTGCACCGTGCATTCCATGCCGACAGCAGCTACAGCTATATGTTCGGCGGTCTGGCCAGCTATATCGACCATGCTATCGGAAACGGCACGATGTATCGCCAGGTAACCGGCATGGCGGCATATCACATCAACTCCGATGAGGATGACCGTTACACCTACGACAAATCCAGCGACCGAACGATGTTCCGCTGCTCGGATCACGACCCGGTATTGGTCGGAATAAAACTGGACAGCACCTTGATTTACGACCCGACACCGCTCATCAACAGCAACGAGATATTCAACGGCGAAAGCAATAAACTGCTGATACAAAACGCATATGACGAGGAGCAAAAGAGTTTCTATGCCATCTACAGCATCAACGGCTGGCTCGTGGATCGCAAAGAAATCACCTCGCCGATGTATGAAGTGGAACTGCCCGACGAACCGGGTATGTACATCGTCTATGTCTATTTCGACGGAGAGGTGTTCCAACGGAGGATGATAGTGAGATAAGGTGTACGGTGTAAAGTGTACAGTGTAAAGTGGATTTGTTTTCTGAAATAGAAGCCCCTGAACGGGAAGAGGTACGACGTTTGCGCCGGGAGTTGGAAGACGCCAACTACAAGTACTATGTGCTGAACCAGCCTACCATCTCGGATCGCGAGTTCGACGAGAAGATGCACCGGTTGCAGGATTTGGAAGCGCAGTTCCCGGATATGTTTGACCCGAAAAGTCCGACACAGCATGTTGGATCAGACTTAGTCAAAGGTCAAAAGTCGAAAGTCAAAAGCAATTTCGAGACGGTCAAGCATAAGTATCCGATGCTTTCGCTCGCCAACAGTTATTCGCGTGAGGAGATCGAAGAATGGGTTAGAAAACTGCCTGCCGGCGTGGAAATCGTCTGCGAACTGAAATACGACGGACTGTCAATAAGCCTCTGGTACGAAAAGGGCGTGTTGGTCAAAGCACTCACGCGAGGCGACGGACAACAGGGCGATGACGTGATACAGAACATCAAAACCATACCGTCTGTTCCTTGGCGCATTGAGCGGAACGACATCCCGGATTTCTTTGAACTGCGCGGAGAAGTGCTGCTGCCCTGGGAACGCTTCGAAGCACTCAACAAAGAACGCGAAGAACAGGAAGAGCCGCTGTTTGCCAACCCGAGAAACGCGGCAAGCGGTACGCTGAAGCTGCAAGACCCGCGCGAAGTGGCACGACGCGGATTGGATGCGTATCTGTATTACATGTTGGGCGAGAACCTGCCGGGCAAGACACATTTCGAGCGCTTGGAGACGGCCAAGGCATGGGGATTCCATATCAGCGACGCCATCCGGGTGTGCCACTCGGTGGATGAAGTGATGAACTATATCGCCTACTGGGACACGGAGCGAAAGAACCTGCCGGTAGCGACCGACGGTATCGTGCTGAAAGTCAACGACCTTGCCCAGCAAGCCGAACTCGGTTTCACGGCGAAGACACCGCGTTGGGCGATTGCCTATAAGTTCCCGGCAGAAAAGCAGTTGACGCTACTGAAGGAGATCACGTATCAAGTGGGCAGAACAGGTGTCGTCACACCGGTAGCCAATCTGGAACCTGTTCAGCTGAGCGGAACGGTCGTACAACGCGCCACGCTGCATAACGAAGATTTTATCCGTCAACTCGATATCCGTCCGGGCGACAGAGTATGGGTGGAGAAAGGAGGCGAGATCATTCCGAAGATAGTCGGCAAAGAAAGTCAGACATGTCAGACGAGTCAGACAAGTCCGACCTTTATCACGCACTGTCCGGAGTGTGGCACGGTTCTTGTAAGGGTAGAAGGTGAAGCGGCATGGCGATGCCCGAACGAGGCGGGTTGTCCGCCGCAGATAAAAGGCAAGATAGAGCATTTCGTTTCGCGCCGCGCCATGAACATCGACGGACTTGGCGAAGAGACGATTGACCTGCTTTACCGCCAGGGATTGTTGCACAACATAGCGGATATCTACGATCTGAAACTGGAGGACATTGCCGCACAGGAACGACTCGGAGAAAAATCGGCACAGAACATACTGGACGGCATCGAAACTTCGAAACAAGTACCGTGGTCGCGCGTACTGTTCGCACTCGGAATCCGCATGGTAGGCGAGACGACAGCCAAGAAGATAGCACGCCGCTACAACACCATAGACAGCCTGCAATGGGCAACCGCCGAACAACTATGCGCCATAGAAGATGTCGGACCGCAAATAGCAGAGAACATCGTCCGCTACTTTGAGGACATGCGGAATATGGAGATACTCGAACGGCTGCGCGAGGCAGGTCTGCAAATGGAGGGCGAAGCGGCTCCAGAGCCCACAAGCGACATGCTGGCAGGACAAACCATCGTCATC
The DNA here is from genome assembly GCA_017425065.1 of Paludibacteraceae bacterium. Taxonomy (GTDB): domain Bacteria; phylum Bacteroidota; class Bacteroidia; order Bacteroidales; family Paludibacteraceae; genus Colicola. The sequence goes on along the minus strand of JAFPJV010000004.1, from coordinate 19,832 downwards.
TCCGGCACGTTTGCTCATCACAGCCGCGACGAATACAAAGCCCTCATCGAAGCACACGGCGGCAAGAACGCCGGCAGCATATCGAAGAAGACCTCGTTTGTGTTAGCGGGCGAGAATATGGGACCGGAGAAACGCAAGAAAGCAGACGAACTCGGAATACCGCTGCTCACAGAAGACGAGTTCCTCGAAAAGATTCAAGCGTAGCCTCCAAACATCGAGCCAATGTCGAGCCATTCTCGAGCCATTCTCGAGGTTGATACCGACTTGAAACAAAAAAAACATCATATGAACAAGATTAAGGCATTTATTTTTCGATTTTTCCGCAAGCGTCAACCCGCGAGAAATGTGAGTTTTCCGCACTACGACAGAGTGCGTAGCGTGCTGATTATTTTCCAGAGCGACTTGTTGGAAGACAACCGTATCGTCACGGACACCATTCGTCGCAGACTGCTGGCGGAAGACAAAGACGTCGTGCTGCTCGGATATGCGCCAAAGAAAGAGATCCAATCCCCTATCCTGCCCCAAAGCCGGATCATAGGCCTGAAAGATTTTAATCTCTTCGGCATTCCCAACAACGAACTGGTGGAATCGCTGCAACGCCGTCGCTACGACCTGCTGATCGACCTCACCCAGACCGAGATATTGCCGTTAGCCTACATGACCATGTATGCCCGCGCCGACTTCAAAGCCGGTATGCAACGCGACAACAGTCTGCTCGACTTTATGATCAAGACCGAGCCGCAGGAAAGTCCGCTATTCTTGTTCGAACAGATTATTTACTTCCTAAAACAAATCCACAGCAATGACTAAACTATATGGACTTGGCACAGCGCTTATCACGCCCTTCCAAGCTGACGGAAAGGTTGATTACGAGGCTTTAGACCGCTTGCTTGACCGCCAGTTGAACGGTCATGCGGACTATATCGTCGTACTCGGGACTACCGGCGAGGCGGTCACTCTGTCCGGCGAAGAGCACGCGCAGGTGCGCAGACATATCGTTCGCTACATAAACGGCAGGATGCCGCTCGTCTTAGGCGTCGGAGGCAACTGTACGGCAAATGTAGTCGCCCGTTTGAAAGACCTGCGCGACGAACTGAAAGACAACTATGCCGCCATCCTCTCGGTTTGCCCATATTACAACAAGCCGTCTCAAGAAGGACTCTTCCGCCACTTCTCCGCCATAGCCGAAGCGTCGCCGGTGCCCGTTATTCTTTATAACGTTCCCGGCCGTACAGGCGTGAACCTGCTGCCGGAAACCGTTATGCGTATTTGGGAAGCACACCCGGACAAGATACTCGGCATCAAAGAAGCGAGCGGCAATGTGGAGCAGATAAATCGACTGATTGACTTGAGTCGAAAGTCGAAAGTCGAAAGTCAAGAGCGTCTTCTTGTGATTAGTGGTGACGACGGGATTGCCTGCGAAATCATGGAAGCGGGAGGCGACGGCCTGATATCCGTGGCAAGCAACGCGTTCCCGGAGGACTTCCGCAAGATAGTTCACGAGAAAGATGCCGCTTTGCAAGCCCGTTATACAGAGATGATACGTCTGTTGTTCTGCGAAGGCAATCCCTCCGGCATCAAGACCGTATTGTCACAACAAGGATTGATCACGAACGCGTTACGACTGCCGTTGGTTGCGAACAGCCCTGACGTACAACAACTGATCCGACAAGAAACAGCACGACTGGAGTCATGAAACGAGTGTCTATAATATTAATAATGTACGTGTGTGCGTGCACGCTCGCGTACGCGCAGGAGAAAGTCGAACTGATGCCATTCGGCAGTTTCGACTCATGGGCAGTACGCCATATCAAGGAATCGTTTATTCTGGGCGGCGAGACCAAGTCGCTCTACTCTATCGGCCCGCACGAAGTCATCAACGGTCCGACGCCGCTGCCCAAACGCGGCAATTCGCCCTGGAGCACAAGCAACTCGTATGCCAAAGTAATGGGCGTGGAAACCGTTACTGTGACCGTTACCCCGGAGAAACACGGAAACGGCCAATGCTGCCGGATGGAAACCAAACTGCACACTATCGGCGCCATGGGCATCAACTTCAACGCGCTGGTCACAGGCAGCATCTTCACCGGCACGACAGCCGATCCGATGACTACCGAGTTCATGACCGATCCGCGTTCGGCAATCAATATGGGCGTTCCGTTCACCAAACGTCCGAAGGCGTTAATACTGGACTACAAAGCCAAGATGGGAAGCGGCGACGTGATTTATGCCAACAGCGCATCTGTTATGAAAAAGCCCAACGTGAGCGATGCCGCGCAGATTACCCTGCTGCTGCAACATCGATGGGAAGAGAACGGCCGCATCTTCGCTTACCGTGTCGGCACGGCAACCGAGCGAATCACCAAGACGACCAAAGACTGGCATAACAACCATCGTATAGAGGTTCGCTATGGCGACATTACCGGCCGGAGCGATTACAAGCCGTGGGAAGCTCTCAGCAGCAAGACACACAAAGCCCGCAACAAAAGCGGCCGTATGGTCTTTATCGAGGAGAAAGGTTTCCGCGAAGACTTGGAGCCGACCCATATCATTATTCTGATTTCGTCAAGTTGTCTGCCGCCTTTTACCGGCTGCGTCGGAAACACATTCTGGTGCGACAACATACGCTTAGCATATTGAGATACCGAAAATGCCTGCACAAACTGCGCAGGCATTTTTGTTTTTGTAAGAACCTAATCGTAGGAAACGAGAAGAGGTAAATCTTCGGTTTCTTAGATTTTGGCTTTCTTTACGACCGCTTTGAAAGCAGCAGGCTGATTCATGGCGAGGTCTGCCAGCACCTTGCGGTTGATGACAATACCTGCTTTTTTGAGACCACCCATTAACTGGCTGTAGCTCAATCCCTCGAGACGAGCAGCAGCGTTAATACGCTGGATCCAAAGAGCACGGAAAGTGCGCTTTTTGTTCTTACGATCGCGATAAGCATACTGGAGACCTTTCTCCCACGTGTTTTTGGCAACTGTCCACACATTTGCGCGTCCACCAAAATTGCCTCTGGTGAGGCTCATGATCTTCTTACGACGGTTGCGCGAAGCAACGTGATTTACTGATCTTGGCATAGTTTAAAAACTTTTTTGGTGGTTAAACAATTAGCGGAGCAGAAGCATTTCACGAACCGAACGTACGTTAGCCTGATCAACGATGGCCACGTGTGTAAGGTTACGTTTTTGTTTCTTTGTTTTCTTAGTCAGGATGTGACTTTTGAAAGCGTGCTTACGCTTGATTTTACCGGTTCCGGTAAGAGTAAATCTTTTTTTAGCACCGGAATTAGTTTTTACCTTAGGCATTTTGTTAATAATTTATAAAAGTTAATACTATCCCGGCGGGCAGCCGTTAAGCAAGGTAGGCCCGACGGGGTTTTTGTTTTACTTCTTAGGTGAAAGGAACAAAATCATTCGCTTACCTTCGAGCTTAGGCACAGCTTCGGGACGTCCGAAATCTGCCAAGTCGTCGGCAAAACGCGCCAACAGCAACTCACCCTGCTCTTTGAACACGATGGACCGACCGCGGAAGAACACATAGGCCTTGACCTTGTTTCCTTCCTTGAGGAAGCCCTGAGCATGCTTGAGCTTGAAGTTGTAATCATGGTCGTCGGTCTGCGGTCCGAAACGGATTTCCTTGACCTCGACTTTCTTCTGATTCGCCTTCGCTTCTTTCTCTTTCTTCTTCTTGGCGTAGAGGAATTTCTGATAATCAACAATACGACAAACAGGCGGCTCCGCATTGGGAGATATTTCTACCAAGTCAAGGTTCTGGTCATCGGCTATACGGATAGCCTCCTGATACGAATAGATACCTTGCTCTACATTTTCGCCTACAAGACGAACTTCACGAACGCCCACAATTTTTTCGTTGATACGGTTGGGCATCTCTTTGATCACACGACCACCACGCGGCCGCGGTCTGTTGGGGATTGTTCCTATAGTTTTTTCCTCCTAAAATTGGTTAGTATTCTCCTTTCTATACCATGCACCCGTGTGCACGCGCACAGAAAAATCGCACAAAGGTACAACATTTTTCGCAAACACACAAATTTTTTCAACATTTTTGCAAAAAAAATCATTTTTTCTTGCATAATACTTGCACGCGTGAAGAATTTTGTGTAACTTTGCACCCAAATTACGTAAAACGGCAAAAAATACATTAAATTAACATATCATGAAAAAATCATTCATCATCTCTGCAATGGCCTTGGCACTTCTGTTTGCCGGCTGCGACGAGAAAGCTTACATCCAAAGTCCCGGTGAACAAACAAACGTTCCCGACTCCATTCCCGGCCTGACCGATCCCGATCCTACTCCCGATCCCGAGGGTGTGCCTGTTCCGGAAGGTACGATCAACGTGAACGACGCCGTGAAACTCGGCCGCAAACTCGCAGGCGGACAGACCAGTACGGAAAAATATTTCATCAAAGGATGGGTCGTTAGTTTCGACTCTAAGGGACGTGGCGACAATTTCGAAACTGATTTCCCGAAATACGGCAACGACTACGTTTGGTTGAGTGCTCGTCAGGACGGTCAAGGTACGAAGCAGTTCTATGCTTACCGCGTGTTGGGCAAGTTCGGCGCCAAGTTGCCCGACCTGGAATGTATCCACGTGGGCGATTTCGTTGTAATCAGTTGCTATCTAATGAATTACAACGGCACGTACGAATCCAGCGGCGCTTGCTTTGTCTATAGTTCCACCAACGCCCATTTCAACGAGGTCTATCCCGCTTTCCCAGGTTGCCCGATTCCCGAAGAGGGTGAGATTAGCGTGACCGATGCCGAGAAATACGCCCTGTCGCTTGCAAAAGGCACTACGGGATCGGAAGAGAAGCGCATCAGAGGCGTCGTTACCGGTGTGGAGACGACCGATTTGGGCAATTACGGCAACATCACGTTCAACATCTCCGACGGTTTGTCGTACGCGAAATGCTACCAGACGTACAAAGGTTCTGCTACCGGCAAATTCACCAATCTGAACCAGGTGGAAGTGGGCGACACGGTGCTCGTCGTGGGTAAGATTCAGAACTACCAAAACACCTGCGAACCGTATCGCGCTTACGTGGCTGAATCCACCAATCCGAATTTTTGATAATCGGGTCAAAATACCCCGTATATTCAAGGTCGTGCCTATGGTGCGACCTTATTTTATAGCAAAATTTGTACTTTTTTGCAAAAAAGACCCTATAAAATTTGTGTATGTCAAAAAAATGTTGTACCTTTGCACGCTTTTTATGGGGAATTGGGAATACCACGCCCCGAAAAACACCATTTATACCGTATAAAATATAAAAAAATAAAAAATGGCAAGTTTACAAAGAATTAGAAATCATGGTGCCCTGCTGATTATTATTGTGGGTCTCGCCATGTTGGCATTTATCCTCGGAGATGCCATCAATTCCGGTAGCAGTTTTCTGAACCTCAAAAACCGCAAGGTAGCAGTCATCGAGGGTCAGGACATCACGCCGGAAGATTATCAGGCAATGATTGACGAAACGACCAAACTGTTGGAAGTTCAGTACAATCGCAGCAATTTTGACGAAGAAACAACTGTACAGATCCGCGAGCAGGTTTGGCAGCAGATGCTACTTGACAAGTTGCTTAGCAAGCAAGCCGGCAAAATCGGTCTGGCAGTTACGGATGAGGAGATTGACCAGTTTATCGAGAAGAACCGCAGCAACCTGCCCGAAGAGTTCATCGAGAGCCAGGCATTCCGCAAGAGCATCTATGTGGAGAATCTGCAGCGCAAATATCAGACGCTGGTGCAAAGTCTGATTCGTCCTAACGCCATCGATGCCGAGTTTGCTTATGCAGCACGCACCAATATGGCGAACGCACAATACGTGATGGCTCCCTACTCCGCTATCGCCGACAGCACGATCGAGGTGAGCGACAACGAACTGAAAGCGCTGTACAAAGAGCGCAAACACCTCTTCAAACAGAAACCGAACCGCGAAATAGCCTATATATGCTTTGCCGATGCTCCTTCGAAGCAGGACTTCGAGGACGCAGAGAACGCCATGAAAGCCGCTCAGCCTGCTTTCCAGAACAACGGTTTGGACACACTCGAATATATCAAACGCGACATTGACCCCAAATCCGGTCTGATGTACGAGCAATCCGAGTATTCGTCGGTTACCGTTCCCGAGCAATACAAAGACTTCGCCTTCGGCGCAGCTGTTCAGCAAGGCGCTTTCACCGAGATTGAGTTTGCCGACGACACCTATTCGATGGCACGTATCGTTCGCTGCAACTACTTCACTCCCGACTCCGTCAAACTGACAATGAGTCTGGTGGGCGACACGACCGTTCCTGCTCAGGAGCAGTGGGTGCGCATGGAAGAACTGCCCCAATTCCTGAAAGACAGCATCAACAACACGCCTGTCGGCCAGCACTTCGTTATGAAGAACCAAGGCCGCGACGTGGCTTATCAGGTGGATTCACTTACTACGCCAACACGCAAAGTGGAGCTGGCCGTACTGAAAGTGGAAGTTCGTCCGTCAAGCAAGTCGCACAACGCTAACTACAACGTTGCCAAGCAGTTTGCTGTCAACAACAAGACGGAAGAAGACTTCCGCGCAACAGCCGAGAAAGACGGACTGACCGTTCTGCCGCAATCCAACCTGCAGTCTTCGGCACACAATATCGGCCAACTGCAACAGAGCCGCGAGGTCGTTCGCTGGGCATTCCAGGCCGAGGAAGAAGGTGTCGTAAGTGATGTCTTCGAGTGCGGAAACCAGTTCGTGGTAGCCGTTGTTGTAGAGATCAACGATGGCGATTATGCTTCCTTGGAGAAAGTGGCTCCGCAACTTCGTTCGGAACTCATCAACCGCAAGAAAGCCGAGCAACTCACCGAGCAACTCGCCGGCAAGTCGCTGGCTGAGGCTGCCAAGATTGCAAAAGTTGAGGTGGCCAATGCCGACAGCATCACCCTCTCAAGCTACATGTTCGGCGGCGCCGGCATGGAACCTGCTGCGCTGGGTGTAGCACTCGCACAGGCTGTCAACACCGTAAGTGCTCCCGTTGAGGGCAATCAGGGTGTGCTCGTTGTCAAGACAACCGCCAAGATGAAAGCTCCGGACGCTGCTCCGATGAACCTGAAAACCGAGAAGCAGAACTTGCTGCAACGCTATGGCTACGCTGCTTATCAGGCACTTAACATCCTGGAGCGCAAAGCTGACATCAAGGATAATCGAGGTATGTTCTATTAAACCGCGCTCTCCGCGCGTACGTGCGTGATAAATATAATAAAGGAGAGTGCCTTAACGGGTAACTCTCCTTTGCGTTAAAAATGAAACAGACACAAAACATATCGCCCTGGATTTGGGTTCCTACGCTCTATTTCACCGAAGGAATCCCCTATTTTCTGGTGAACAGCATTTCCGTGATGCTCTTTGCCAAGATGGGCGTGCCGAACGGACAGTTGGCTTTTTTCACCACCCTGCTCTATTTCCCGTGGTTCCTGAAAGGCCTGTGGAGTCCGTTCGTCGATATCCTGCGCACCAAACGATGGTGGATCATTGCCATGCAGGCGCTGATGACCGTTCTGTGTATTCTGCTTACCGTCACCCTTCCCGCTCCGTCTGCGGACATGATAGCCGCCAAGACCACTTCTGTCGGTTTGTTCCGCTGGACACTCATCTTCTTTATCATCGCAGCTTTTGCTTCCGCCACACACGATATCGCTGCCGACGGATTCTATATGCTGGCGCATGACAAGAAGAGTCAAGCCGCCTTCGTCGGTATCCGCTCCACGTTCTACCGCATTGCCATGGTCTTTTCGCAAGGCGTATTGGTGTATATTGCCGGCTATTTTGAGAACAAGACGGGCGACATCCCGCATTCGTGGCAGATTGCCCTGGGAGCCACAAGTGCCATTCTGCTGCTTGTCACCATCTACCATTCTTTCTTCCTGCCGCGTGCAGCCGAAGACAAACCGCGCGAAGTAAAGGATTATCAGGGTGCTATGCGCGAACTGGGCGAGTCGTTTGCCACCTTCTTCACCAAGCCGGGCGTCGGTCTCGCTATTGCGTTCATGCTCCTGTATCGGTTGAGTGAAGGATTTCTGGTCAAGATGTCACAGCCGTTCCTTGTGGATGCCCATGACGCTTTTGTTCGCGACGGACAGATTATAGGTGGCGGTTTGGCACTCAGCACCGAAAGCGTAGGTCTGCTCTATGGCACAATAGGTGTCATCTTCCTGCTTGTCGGAGGTATTTTGGGCGGTATTTATATCTCTCATCACGGTCTGAAGCGTTCGCTCTGGCTCATGGCGGCCGCACTGACTTTGCCCAGTTTCGTCTATTGCTACCTGAGCATGGCGCAGCCCGAGTCATTATGGCTTATCGGAACAGCCGTCAGCTTCGAGCAGTTCGGCTACGGATTCGGTTTCACAGCCTACATGATGTACATGATGCACTTCTCCGAAGGCAAATTCAAGACATCCCATTACGCTATATGCACGGCCTTCATGGCTCTCAGCATGATGATTCCGGGCTTCGTAGCGGGATATATCGAACAGGCTGTCGGCTACTCCGCGTTCTTCTGGATCGCCAATGCCTGCAGCATAACCACATTTGCTATCACCTATTTCGTTTACAAAAGACTAAAAGAATAATATGAACAAACGAATCATTCCCGACGCAATTACCGGTTGCAACCTCCTCTGCGGAAGCATCGCCGTGTATATGGCTACACAATATGCCTTTCTATGGGCTTTCGGTTTCATCCTGCTGGGGGCTTTCTTCGATTTCTTCGACGGCCTCACTGCACGGCTGCTCAAAGCACCAAGCCCAATAGGCATCCAGCTCGACTCGCTTGCCGACGACATCACGTTCGGTCTCGCGCCGTCGATGATGCTGTTCTGCTATCTCAAGCCTATTATCGGCTGGTGGGCAGTTATTGCCTTGCTCATGGCGGCTTTCTCGGCGCTGCGTCTGGCGAAATTCAATGTCGATGAGCGCCAGCATGATTCGTTTATCGGGCTTGCTACGCCGGCAAATGCCATCTTCTGGGGAGGCATGTGTTCCATGCCTTACGCCATGGTTGCCTACGACTGGATTGCATGGCTCATGCTCGGCTTGTCGCTGCTGAGTTGCTATCTGCTGAACGCCGAGATACCGTTCTTCAGCTTCAAGTCCTTCCGTCGCGACCGTCTGACCGTCATCCTCTTCCTTTGCGGCTGTCTGATATTGATCGGTTTCTGCATCCTTAAGGCTTGTCTTGCGCATCATATAGAGTTCGCGTTCTTCAGCGGGGCTGCCTGCATCGTCTGGTACGTGCTGCTGAACATACTGATGCTTTTCGTTCCGAAAAAAGCGAATTAAGTCCAACCCTCCAAAAAATATACGATTATTAAGATTTACCCACTTTTTTCACTCGCGAAAACTTCATCGAGATTAAGTCGAGATTTCTTTGAGATTATCTCGAGACTTTATCGAGACTTAAAAATATACGAATATTAAGATTTTAACATATCATACCATGAAACGTTTTACTTCTCTTTTCATCCTTTTCTTCGCCATGTGCACAATGGCCGAGAATATTCCTGCCGGTTATTACGATGCCATCAACGGCAAACAGGACTCCGTTCTCAAGACAACCCTCAGTCTGCTGGTTCGCGGAGGCGAGCGTTATGAATACGGCATAAACCAATATCACAGCACGAGCAATCCGCCGGAGTGGGAGAAAGGTGACCTCAAAGCCTTTGGCACCTGGCAGGCATTACCGATGACGGACTACTTGCCGGGAAACCAAGTATGGGATATGTATTCCAACTGTATCCGTTATTATCCGAATAAGTTAGGCGATTCGGGTTGCTCGCTCAATATAGAACACTGTTTGCCTAAGAGCTGGTGGGGCGGCATAGTGAACGAAGCGTATAAAGATCTTTACAACCTCAACCCGTCCGATCAGCGCGCCAACTCGCAGAAAAGCAATTACGCTCCCGGACATGTAAAGAAAGGCGATAAGTTTGACAATGGTTCGTTCAGAATGGACGCCGCCAAGAGTTCGGGGTATGGGTATATATGCTGGGAGCCGGCAGAGGAATACCGCGGTGACTTCGCGCGGACGTATTTCTATATGGCTACCGCATATGAATATTTGGAATGGACGGCTTATCCGCAATATATCAGCAACACGAACTACCTGATGTTCTCGGACAGTATTCAGAAAGTGCTGCTGGACTGGCACAGAGCCGATCCGGTAAGTGACAAAGAGCTATGCCGGATGGACATGATTTCCGATATTCAGGGAAACCGAAACCCGTTCATTGACTACCCGGAACTGGTGGAATATATCTGGGGAAATCGCAAAGGACAACCGGTCGATCTCTCCGCCCTCACATGCACATTCCGTTTGGGCACCTGTATTGATGAAGAACCACTGCCGGATTTGGAAGATATTTATGATATACTGATTAACTTACCTGCTATCACAGCCGCTTATGTCAATGCCATCCCGGGAGGAAACGCCAACAGCGGTATTCAGTCGAACGGCAACGCTTCAGTCACCATGGGCAAGAGCAGCACAGACGGCGAGATATCGTTCACGGGGTTAAGTTTGCAAGACAGTGCTATTCTTGCATTCAGGGCTTCGCCCTATAACAGCGCGACCTCCATGCAACTGGATGTCTATTTCAACGATGTATTGGACACCTCCATTATTGTCGCGGTTGCGCAAGAGACGCGTCATGAAGTGCGGTACCGTTTGCATGTACCGCCAGAGACTACATCAATCCGTCTGTTGTCGGTGGGAGGCTCCACGTCCAAACGCGCCTGCATGCAGGAAATGTATCTGCTAACACCGAAAAAAAACACCACCGCACTCGCCTCACCCGACTGCTACCCGCCCGTTGCGCACAAAGAATTACGCGACGGCAAAGTCGTTATTCTACGAAATGCGGCAGTTTACACCACTCTCGGACAAAAGATAAGATAGCTGTGTCAATTTTTACACATTTTTCGTGAAAATGTGCACGCGCGCGTGAAGAAATATTTGTAATTTTGCAGCCGTTATTAAAATTTCACGCAAAACACATAACTTTTTTTAACCAATATGAAAAAACATCTATTCACTATCCTACTTTGCGGACTGCTTACAGTGCCATTCGCAAGCACGATGGCAGACACCGTATCGGACGGTCAATCCACGGAAGGAAAAGACTTCTGGGTGACATTTCTTCAGGCCGACCAGAAAACCAGTAAAAACGGCGAGTTGGGAAATTACAACAAGCTTATTCTGTCACTGTCTATCTCCTCTCGGGAAGATTGCGACGTGGACATCGTCAATCCGTTCACCGGCTACACGGAGTCAGTGCATGTCAATGCCAACGAGATCAAAATCGTGGATTTGTACGAAGGACATCCCGTTTGCGCTGAAGCTCGTAGCGCAATGGCCACTTCGGGCATAGTATGCTACGCCGTCAATTCGGAAAAGGTTGACACCTGCGCTTTGCACGTCACCTCAACAGCCAACATCGCGCTGTTCGCCGCAAACTACAAAAAGGCGACTTTCGATGCCACGAACGTCCTGCCGACCCCTTCGTTGCTGAACGAATACGTCATTCAGTCCTATACGCCGTCCGACCATGACGGAAACGGCCAAGGTACCCATTTTGCAGTCATTGCAACGGAAGACAACACCGTTGTGGACTACTGCCCTACGGTGAATACGGCTGCCATTGCGGCCGCCAAGAGCGTCTATGAATTCTCGCAAGGCGACGGTATGAGTCCCGAAGAACTTGCTTTGGCGAATTTCAAGCCCGGAGACACCTTGCACAGCCCGGTGCTGATGAAAGGACAGGTCTATTACGTATGGACCGGCGAAGGAGAGGGTGACAACTACGACTTGAGCGGTACTTATGTCAAATCAGACAAGCCGATTGCCGTTTTCCAAGGCAGTCCACACACTAATATCCCCTTCGAAGTGGATCAGCGCGACCATATTGTTTCGCAAGCCATGCCTGTTCAGTATTGGGGAAACACCTTCGTCCTGACGGCTTCCGCCTCCCGTCCGTCGGATATCATTCGTATTATGGCGCTCAATGACGAAACGGAAGTTCGTATCAATGGCGAACTTGTACACACATTTGATTTTAATAGCAACCCGAAGCATTTCTGGGAGTTCGAAATTGGCACAAACGGTGCTTACGCCAAGGATGGAAGCTGCCTCGTAACGACTTCTTGTCCCTGCGCTGTGCACTTGTTCATCGTTTCCCAGAAATATCACAGTGACAACAAGGGAGACCCTGCCATGCTTTGGATCAACCCGATCGAGCAGCAGATCGACCAAGTGACTTTTGCCACTTACTCCAGCCATAACGGAACGTCTTCTCACTACGTAAACGTGGTGACTGACAAACCCGAATTGATGACGCTGGATGACAATTCCATCCAGTCGGATTTCAAACCGGTAAACGGTTCCGACACATATCATTATGCACAAATATCGCTCGGAAGCCAGGCTGCTTCGCATACCTTGAAGAGCGATGGTTCCAACTTCATTGCCCACGTTTACGGCTTCACCAATAACGAATCCTACGGCTACTCTGCCGGAGGTGCTACCAAGCCGCTCACGCAGTCTATCTACATCAACGGCGAAGAGTTCTCGCCCGACAAGGAGAATCAACTCTGCGGCGTGGATACCGTTCACTTCGCTTGCAAACCCGACTATGAGTTTGAGAAAATCGTATGGCACTTCGGCGACGGATCGGCGGATGTTGAGACTACCAAGTCCGAAGATGTGCCGCACTTCTATCAAAACGGCGGCGACTACGATGCTACCTGCTCTATCTACCGCAACAGCAGCAATCTCTGCGCCGGACAGTCTGCCGTGGATGTGATTAAGATCAAGGTGACGATCGGACGTTACCAGTTCACTATCGGCGATCCCGACATCCCGTGCCCTGAGGACGGCAAACAGTATATCGGACGTATTCCTTATACCAGCACGATAAGCCTCACCGGAAACAACGTGGAAATCGACTTCGACAAGGCGGCCAAGGATGCCGGTTTCAACAAAGACAACCTCAAAGTGGAGCCGGGTCACTTTGTTATTAACATCCCGAGCACCGCAGAGGCTTCTGTACCTTATGGTATCAGTGTCAAGATTACTTCCAATTGCGGCAACAAAGACACCACGATGCTCTTCCAGTTACCGATTGGAAACGACGTGATCGCACAGCGCTATAACAACGTGCTCGGCCTCATCAAAGACCCGCGTTTCGACGGACTCACGCTGAGCGATTTCCAGTGGTATCGCACCAGTGATAGCACGGCTTTGCAGGGACAAGTATCGGCTACGCTCAATATGTACGAAGTGCCTAACGAGAACTTCAAAAACGATGCGTTCTATGTTTGCTATACCATCAACAAAGGACTCGCAGACGAGCGCCGCACATGCGCTTGCGCAAAGGCTTTCGTGGATGACCCGGCGCAACACGAGTTTAATCCGGATCTCCAAACGCTAAGTATTACTGCCACTTACGGCTACAAGCACGGCGACAAAGTGTTCGTCAATGCCGACTACAACGGCCAGACCGACATTGAGTGCTATGCACAATGGATCGATGCCAGCGGACATGTGTACAAAGACTTGAAATTCAACATCCCAGATGGAGGTTGTACGATTGAAACGCCTTCGGAAGCCGGACTCTACCTGCTCCGTGTTTCCACTGACGGCAAGAACAGAAGCTTCAAATTTATCATTCAATAACCATTAGCATAGGAGATTACAACAATGAAAAAGATTATCAATATTTTCGTTATAGCTGCTTTTCTGCTGAGTCTCACTATGCCGGTTATGGCTACAGCGACCAGCTCGTCCGCCACCGCCACCGCTGCGGCTGCTCCTTCCGACAAGGACAAAGCCAAAGCACAGGCCAAGAAGCAAAAAGAGAAAGCCAAACAGCAGGCTAAGAAAGAGAAAGAAAAAGCCAAGAAGCAAAAAGAAAAAGAAAAACAGCAAGCCGCCAAGCAGAAGCAAGCGGATAAGAAGCGCGCCGAAGCAGAGAAGAAACGTTCCGCTGCCGAGAAAGAGCGCAACAAACAAGCGGAAGCCCGCCAGAAAGAGCTGGACAAGAAGCAGGCTGAAAGAGAGCGTATTGCGGAAGAACGCCGCAAAGAAATAGAGAAACGCGAAGCGGCCGAGCAGGCGCGTGAAGACGAGATACGCCGTCGCTGGGAACGCAGCCAGAAAGAGCAACCCAAGCACCTCTTCAACGTCAGCCTGCGTGCCGGATATGCCGCGCTGATGGACAAAATCGAGCCTAACGCCGACGGCGCACTCTGGGGTGCCGGAACGCTCAACCAGAGCAACGCACTTCAGCAACTCATCGGTGGCCCGGGCGTCGGACTGCGCGCGGGATATGAATTGGAGTACAAGAAATTCCGCTTCGAGACGGGATTGGATTTCGACTTCTTCAATTCTACATCCAGATACGGATTCCAAGCCACTCGCCAGGACCTAACGTACGGAGCTTCCTACAACTATCTCTTCGATAACTTGAGCGAGATACGCAATGCCGGCTACATCGGTATCCCATTGATGTTCGGTGCACAGTTTGATCGCTACTATTTCCTTGTTGGTCCGAAGATCTGCTACGGATTCACATTGGGCAAATACGCACAGTTGGGCAGCTACGACATTACGGTCAACGATCCCGCACTGCTCGAGCCTTACGGTATGGGAATACATCCCCTTCCCGAATCGTCGGAAGCACGGAAACCGATTAAGTTCTCGCAACCCGACGTACGCATCTGCGCCGAAGTAGGCATTGATCTGGACGAGTGGATGCATCGCGATGCAGACCCGAAGGATCAGAAACGCAAGAAAGTGAAAGCCGGCGAGCGTCAGCCGTTTGGACGAGAGTATATCCACTACAAGTTGGGATTGTTCGCAGAATACGGCGTCATTAATACCAATGCCACTCCGGCGGCTAATCCCGTAGAATTTGTGCCTGGTGAGATTAAGGTGCAGAACACCAACACCATGTTGGCGATGAACGGCAACACCAAGCTCAACACCCTCTTTGTCGGTGCACGCTTTGCCGTTCAGTTCCAGGTGCCGGGTCGTGAGCCGGAGATGCCGTCCTCTTATGCCGACATTCGCGTCCTCAACGACGAGACAGGCGAACCGCTCCAGAATGCTGTCATCAACATCTCGGATGTGCAGACCGAAAAAACCGTGCTGCGCAATAAGAAACTGCCGAAAGGTACAATTAGCCAGAAATCCAAATTCGGAAGCTACTCCGTGCTGGCAAGTGCCGAGAACTTCAAGACCAACAGTGTCATCTATACCATTGATTCGATCGGACATATGCCCGTGGACATCCGTCTTACGCCGAAGCCTGTCTTCCGTGTAACCGTTGCCGACATCGAAAGCGGTCTGCCGCTCATGGCTACTGTCCAGATTCGCAAACGTGGCACCGAGGAGAACCGTTACAGCCTCTCTACGGATTCAGTTAGTGGCGGTGGCAGCCAGATGCTCGATGATACGCTTTCCTACTCCATCCACATCGAGCAATTCGGATACGAACCGTTTGACGGTATTATCACCGACCTCGGCGACAGCATGCACATCGACTTGACACCTGTTAAGAAAGAGGTGTATATCATGAAGAACATGTTCTTCGCTACCAACAAGACACGTATCCTGCCTACTTCCGAAGAAGAACTCAACGGTCTCTTCCAGTACTTGGAGCGTCATCCTGAAATCCGTATCAAGATTGTCGGACACACCGATAGCGTCGGCAAGGACGAAGCTAACCAGAAACTGTCTGAGGGACGTGCAGAGGAAGTCATGAAAGACCTCATCAAGCGTGGTATTGCCGAAGACCGTCTCGAGGCAGAAGGACGTGGTGAGACAGAGCCGATTGACACCAACGACACCGAAGAAGGACGTCAGAACAACCGTCGTGTGGAGATACATATCCTTTCTGAGTAAGTCTCGAGTGGAATCTTAATAATAGTAAACTCAATAACGAGACCATCACGGGACCATCTTCCAATGAAGACCCAATGGATATTAAAAAAAGTAAACTTTGAGAATCTCAAAAATATGAAAAAATTAACGAAAGCATTTTTGCTTGTAGCATGTTGCCTTACCGCCACCCTGCCTGCATGGAGCCAAGCCTCCACAGAGGGAAAGGATTTCTGGGTAGCAAACACCATTGTCTGCCAGCCGCCAAGCGCCAGTAGCCCGGCTTTCCCGACAATTGCCGTGTCTGCACAGAAAGCATGTAGAGTTACCATCACGGATTATGCCGGAAATCAATTGGCTGCAGCGGATGTAGCTGCCGGTTCTTGGACTCGCTTTGGCGACAATACTGCTGCTGTGGATCCGGCGGAATACTATCTGGATCCATCCAAGTGGTATCCTACGACAAACAATGTCAATGCCACGGATGTGTACAACCATGCGGATAAGACCAATAACTATGGTCTGCATATTACAGCCACAGAGAAAATATCCGTCTTTGTGATTATGCGTACGCCGCAGTACTCAATGGATGCCAGCAATGCGCTTCCTGTTACCGCCCTGCAGTCTGAATATTATCTCCAGGACTTTTATCCGAATGCCAATGGCGTTGATAAGCCTGTTACAATGACCACTATTCTGGCGACAGAAAACGACACCAAAGTGGAGATTACGCCGAAAGGTAACACTTACGGCAAAAACAATAATGGAATACCTTTCACGATTACACTGAACAAAGGGCAGACCTACTACCTGATTAGTGAAGTCAATTCTCAGTTGGCAGGAACGCACATCGAAGCACAAAAAGGCAAGAAAATCGCTGTCTATGTCGGTAGTCCGGTCACTCGACTTCCCGGAGGAGTAGCAGCACGAGACGGTTTGTTTGAGCAAATGATGCCTACTGACTACTGGGGCACACAGTTTATCGCTACTCGTTCTTTGCAGAAGGATGCAAACTTCATCGGTATTACAGCCACACAAAACGGCACAGAACTCAAAATAGACGGCTTCTCGCAAACCTACCTCGATGAGGGGGAGACGTACTACATTTTGCTACAAGGACCTGCTGACCCTTACACCAAGAACCTCAGCAAGATTGAATGTCACATAGACCAAGTTATCATGGCAGATGCCGCCTTCATTGAGACATCTTGTCCTTGCGCTGTAATCAGTTATGACACCGGTAACAGCTTTGCCGGCCAAACCGGTTCCGAGATCGTAAATGGGCAAGGAGACCCCTCATCCGTATGGCTCTCTCCTATTCAGCAGAAGATTAACCGTATTACCTTCGGTGCCTGTTATACAACCAAGACGCAAGCTCACTTCCTTAACGTCATAACGGAAACAGCCACATGCCAAAATACAACACTGACAGCATACATGGGGCAAACTGGTGCAGATTGGTCTGATAGACTCTCATGGACTGAGGTCCCTGGCAATCCGAAATACTCTTACGCACGTGTCCAGATAGGAAACAACACACCTACTATCAAGGTCTTTACATTGGAGAATAACAAAGGATTTATCGCCCACGTATATGGTAACGGAGAAGATGAGTCCTACGCCTACTCTGCCGGTTCTGCTGCAGTGGTATTAGGTGTGAACGTGGATGGCGTGACGTTCTCTGATGGCTTTGTCAGCGACACACGCTTCTGCATCGGCAGCGCCTTGGAGTTTGATGCCAATGTGGGTACCGACGAAATTACACGTGTGGACTGGGATTTCGGTGACGGTGTTACCGATTATAAATCAACCGCTGCAATAAGTCACGAATATACCGTTCCTGGTTGGTATGACGTGGAGGCAGACCTCTATGGACACCAAGTATGTACCTACGAATCAGAACAATATATTGGAAAGGTAAAATTCTCGTTCCTCGTTGTTCGCCCCGATACCATACTTGTGGATCCGCAACCCAAGAAGTGCTTGACAGCTGAAGAACAAGCAGATACCATCCGCCTGAAAGGCAAAGAATACCTCGACAACTTGCTTGCTAACGGTAGAAAAGAAATTCTCAACCCGGATGCGCCATGCTACGAGACACGTCTGCTCAGTTTCCAGGAATACGGACTTCTCACCGACTCTATTGCACCTCTTGAACTTATCGAAGAGCATGATAGCGCATTTGTACATGGTCGTTGGTGGAAACCGGAAGATCCCGATTTCCCAAGCGATAGTATCATTTCGTGGGTAGAAGGCGGGAAAAACCAATACGGCTGTGATTCAACTTGTACTCTCAGCTTCAAACTCAATATCCTACAATGCCTGAACATGGATATTCCGAAGGCGGATTACCATATCTGCCCGGGCGAGAATTTCCTGCTGCCGTTTACGGTTTACAAAGGCAAACCTGGAGAGATACGCTACATCAGCGGCGACACCAATATTGAAGTGTCCGCGCTTTATAACGAAATTGAGATTCCGACCAACAAGATGAGTCCGGGTAGCTACAAAGCACGTATCACCGTTCAGGATGATGTATGTGATTCGCTGCTCAACTTCCCGATCGACCTGATGGTATATTACCCGTCTGACATCTTCAAGTTCAAATTCAACAATGTGCTTGCAGTATATCAGGCCGGATACGGAGGAAACAAAATTGATCTCTCTGCACCGGACGGCTCCGCCGGTTATACCTTCACAGGCTATCAGTGGTACTACAACGGCGCACCCATCGCGAACGCAACCACCTCGGTTTATCATACTGCCGAAGCGTTGCCCGAAGGCGAATATTACGTAATACTCAAGCGCGCTGATGGTCTCGAACTCCCGTCTTGTCCGCAAGAAATCAAGCAAGATCCGGACTTCATCGGCAACCAGCCGCCTGCCGCTGCAACCAAACGAATGGTCAACAATCGATTGTATATCATTCTCAACGAGCGCGTTTACGACTCACACGGTCAGCGCATAAAATAAATCGATTGTTGTGATTAACGAGCAGAATGAAGCAGTTATTTCGCAATAATGCCATATTCCTTTCGCTAAGCCTATTACTCGCACTGAGTATAGGCTTAGCGCTTCTTTGGATACCAAAAGGCGAGTTGCACCTGCTCCTATGCACACGCCACACGCCCGCGCGCGATACATTTTATAAGTATTATACCCAAGTTGCCGAATGGCTACCCTACCTCGTTTGTCTCTCGCTTCTTTTCTACCGCGCTTGGGCAGCCGCATTGGCTACAGCCGGAGTGGTATTAAGCGGCCTCTTTACGCAAATAATCAAGTATATCGTTGATGCACCACGACCGCTCACCTGGTTTGCTGAGAATTACCCCGAAATACAACTTCCGCTCGTTGAAGGAGTCCGTATGAGCAAATACTATTCCTTTCCAAGCGGACATACAACGACATTTTTCGCCCTTTTCTTAGCCCTCTCAATCATCGTTACAAAAAAATTGTCCGAAGCCAATAGACCATCTTCTATTTTCCATTGTCCAACTTTTCCGGCTCCGGAGCCTCGCCGGTCAATTGTCCATTGTCAATTGTCCATTGCCTTGCAAATTTTATTTGCATTTCTTGCAACGCTCGGTGCTTACAGCCGCATCTATCTTAGCCAACATTTTGCCACCGACGTTTTGGGAGGAATACTCATTGGAATCACCATTACGCTGCTCTCTTATGCCGTTTTGAGCCGTTTTCAGGACAAAAAATGGTATAATTATCATTTTTTTGCAAAAAAATGCACTTAAAATTTGCGTATATCAAAAAAAAGCAGTACCTTTGCACTCGCTTTTGAGAAATGAAGCACATTTAGGGCGTTTAGCTCAGCTGGTTTAGAGCATCTGCCTTACAAGCAGAGGGTCTGCGGTTCGAATCCGTAAACGCCCACTAAAAATGAAAGGAAACTTG
>JAFPJV010000038.1 GCA_017425065.1 Paludibacteraceae bacterium | reverse complement strand
CCACTCCAGTCATAATGCACCCAGTATCTGGTATTGTCCTGCATCACGGCAAATACGGAGCAGTCGTTCATCGGATAGAAGACCTGTCCGGGTTGGCCGGCATCGGCTACGTTGCTGTTCTTGCGCGTGGACCAACCGAGGAAGGTATAGCCCGTTTTGGCTGTTACGGAAGGCAGTGTCACGCCAGCGCCCTTGGAACGTTCGGTAGCCGAAGCGGTCGAACAAGAGCCTTGGTCGCTGCTGACGGAGAAGTTGACCGTGCATTTGTCCACACCGTCTTTGAAATCGAAACAGATCACTCCACCCTGCTCTCTGACGCCGCTGAACCATTGTTTGTTGCTGAACATCTTATATTCCGTTGCGCCGGCAGGGAACAAGTCGCCCTGCTTGCCGAAATAGCCGTTGGTGAGGTTATCTGCCTTGTATTTAGGTGCTTTACCGTCTGCTTCTATCAGATCCACACACGGATGCCGTTCCACGTTATTCACATCGTCCGACTCCCATTTGTTCTTCACAAAGTCAATCTTGGTCAGCATCAATCCATGTCCGGGCAGATACTGATCCCATCCTTTCTGCTGGCGGTTCTCAAGTATATAGAACTCCTGCGGATCGGGATTGAGCGGATTGAGCGTCGAGGAACCTTTGGCGGTGATGATAGCGCAGTCGCCCGACTCGTTGAGGTCGCGCAGACGCACGTTCATCGGTCCGTCCAACAGGATCGGTTCCACCCATCCGAGATACCAGCGCTCGTAGGCACTCATAGCCGCCGGCGTGTTCGCACCGTCGTTGAAACAGCCGTGGTCCATCACATCCCAGTTGCCAAGTGTCTTGATCGTCAAACCGGCAGTAGAGCTGAAGTTAGGCAGTCCAAGGATATGAGCGAACTCGTGAACAAACGTGCCTATACCGTCGCGTTTGGATGATGTACGCAGTTCGGGCACCGCACAACAGGCAGCTACCGTCTTGCCGTCCAGTTGCACGAGATACTCCAGTTCCCACGTGGTCTCCAGATCATCCGTGAACTCCCATACTGCGTCAGCGAGGTCGTTGTCCATCCGCTCCCCTTCTCCGGCATAGATGACAGCCACTGCGTCGATCCGTCCGTCGCCGTCTTGGTCGTAAAGGGTGAAGTCCGCGAGGTCTTCGGCTGCATTGCATGCCTCGGCAATCATCGCGGCAGCATGCATGTCGTCGCCATCCTCGTCGTTCTCGCCGTAATAAAGGCGGTTCTTGGACAGGTTGACCGGCCCGATGAAATCGAATACCGGCGTGTATTGACCGAACGAGTTGTCTGCGAAATATTTCTCCAGCGAGGTCTTATACGCCGAGTAGTCCGTGTTCTTGAACGACACGTCGGTATAATTCGCCAGAATGACAGGCACACGTTTGGGTTGCAGGCGACGCACACCGCCGTTGGAGGATGCGAACGCCATGCTTGCGAACAAGACAAAGGCTACTATGAATGAGAACCGTTTCATGCAGCAATTTGTTTTTCAGCCAACAGGTCTTTGAGTTTCTGCTCATAGTCCTTGAACTGAGCAGACTCAAACTCGCTGTAGTTCATCTGCTTGCAGAGGTTGATGACGCGTTTGAAGTATTCGCTCACCTCGGTAAAGAGATCGAAACGGTAGTCGTGGCGACAGATATCCATCACCAACTCAAGCATATACTGCTGCCGCTCCAGCGGGCAGACGGCATCAATCTTGTCGAACGCATCCTGCTGCAGGATAACGAAGTCGATGACCTCGCCTTTCCAGAATTCCTCGTGATAATCCACGGGCACACCGTCGTCGCCGAGGATGTTGATCTGCTCCTGAATCTCCTTGGAACGAAGCAGATAGGTCTTCATGTCGTTGACCTTGGCGAGCCATTCGGGATTGATCTTCTCGGCGATATATTCCGCGAACTCGGGATACTCGACATACTTGGAGTACGAGTCAATCGGGTTGACTGCCGGATAGCGTTTGCGGTCGGCGCGTGCCTGCTCCAGTGCATAGAAGCAGCGAGCCACTTTCTTGGTACCTTCCGTCACCGGCTCCTTCAAGTTACCACCTGCCGGCGAAACGGTTCCAAGGAACGTCACGGAACCCGTTGCACCGTTATTCAAATATACGTATCCTGCGCGTGCGTAGAAAGCGCCGATGATAGCGGAGAGGTCCATCGGGAACGCATCCTGTCCGGGCAGTTCCTCCAGACGGTTGGACATCTCACGCAGCGCTTGTGCCCAACGCGAAGTGGAATCCGCCATGAGCAGTACACGCAGACCCATCGAGCGGTAGTACTCGGCAATGGTCATGGAGGTATAAACCGATGCCTCACGGCTGGCAACAGGCATATTGGAGGTGTTGGCGATGATGATGGTACGTTCCATCAGTTTGCGGCCTGTGTGCGGGTCTTCCAGTTCGGGGAACTCGGTAAAGGTCTCCACCACCTCGTTGGCGCGCTCGCCGCAGGCAGCGATAATCACGATGTCCGCTTCCGCCTGCTTGGAGATAGCATGCTGGAGCACCGTCTTACCCGTTCCGAACGGTCCCGGGATAAAGCCCGTTCCGCCCTCGCAAATAGGATTTGCCGTATCAATCGTACGGACACCCGTCTCGAGCAGTTTGAATGGACGCGGTTTGGATTTGTACGCCAAGATAGGCTTCTTCACCGGCCATTTCTGAATCATCGTCACCTCGTGGTCTTTACCTTCGGCGTCGGTCAGCACAGCGATGACATCTTCTATCTTGTATTCACCCGCCTTCGCAACGGATTTGACGGTGAACTCGCCTTCGAAGACAAAGGGCACCATGATTTTGTGCGGCTGGTGGTTCTCGTCCACCTCGCCAAGCCATGCAGCGGCTTCTACCTTATCGCCAACTTTGGCGATAGGCGTGAAAGCCCACTTCTTCTCACGGTCGAGCGGGAAGTTGTACTCGCCACGTTTCAGGAAGACGCCCGTCAGTTTGTCCAGGTCGTTCTGCAGACCGTCGTAGTTGCGGCTGAGCAGACCGGGTCCGAGCGTCACTTCCAGCATGTGGCCCGTGAATTCCACCTGGTTGCCCACTTTCAGTCCGCGGGTCGATTCGAAGACCTGCGCATAGACATTCTCGCCGATTACTTTGATGACCTCGGCCATCAGTTTGGTATCAGCTACGTAGATGTAGCAAATCTCGTTTTGAGCCACCGGACCGTCCACTGCGACAGTCACCAGGTTGGCAATAATACCTTTTACTTTTCCAGTTGTCATAAAGTTATTTACGATTTTATCATTTACAATTCAGTCATTTATTTGGCCATTTAATCATTTGACCAAATTACGCGTCCAGCTTTACGCCTTGTTTCATGTCGGAAACAAGCTGGCGGAAAACTTTCTCGCCTTCTTCGACGGTCAGTATGCTCCAGCGGTGCAGCATAACGGCCTTGAGGTAGTATGCAAACACCATCTCCGGCGAGAAGAAGTCGAACTCGGTACGCGTCTGCAGCCATTCGAACCGGATGGCATCCATGGCTTTCTCGCGTTGCATGAGGTCGTCTATCTCTGCCAGATGCAGGAACTCGTCCGGATCGTCCATCACCTCGTTCAGTCCGAAATCCTTTTTGCTGTTCGGTTGCCGCAGTTGCTCAGCCACTTCGCCTTCGCCGACGATTTGCTGCTTGACGTCAAAGCCGTGCTTGCGGCATATCTGCGCCACCAGCACATTGTTCATATCCCGATTGAACGCAAACCATGCACGCACGAAGCGGTTCTTCGCCTTGAGTCCTGCCGCCAGCGTCTCTGCGTCGATCGGTACACGCAGCAGATCGAGCAACTTCTTGTCCGCTTCCGACAACTGCTCGTCAAGCAGTAGCTCCAGATTCTCAAGCGATATCGGAGCGTCAGAACCGGCTTTCAGTTCCGGCAATCCTGCTAATAGATATTCGTAAGTCATCTTGTCATTTACGATTTGTTCATTTACCATTTACCATTTATTGGTTCATTTAGCCATTTGGTCATTTACCATTTACCATTTATTGGTTTATTTACAATTTGGTCATTTACAATTTTTCCATTTATTTTTTCATTGAATCATTTAGTCAAAATGGCTAAATAGCTAAATGGTACATAAATGGTACATGGTACATGAACAAATGGTACATTAGAACAGTTCCTCCACCAGTTGCGGACGAAGCATCTCCTTGAAGTACGCGATGAACTCTGCGTCGCCAAAGGCGAGTTTGTATCCGCCCTTCTGCGGCTGGATGGTGAAGTCGGTCTTGATGCCCTTCACTTCCTGGATCTTCACGCCCTTGTCAAGCAGTCCTTTGGCATTGGCGGCAAAGTACTTGCGCAGCTCTTCGGCATCCTTGGCCTCGATGAGCACTTCGCCGTTCTTCGCCATCTGCTCCGCCAGTTTGGCTATCAGACCTTGCATGAATTTCTTGTCAGCCGTAGCGGCTTTGACGCTGTCGCTGGCCAGAGTGTCTGCCAGGAGGTTGGTCACCTCGGTCTTCACGGCATTCACGCTCTGCTCGGCGTAGAGCTTGAGTTCGGCACGTGTCTTCTTGTCCAGATCCTTGGACTTACTCTCGGCTGCAGCGATGATTTGCGCCGCTTTCTTCTCTGCCTCCGCAACGATCTCTTGGGCTTTGGCTTGCGCCTTTTCGATGATTTGTTGCGCTTCGGCATTACCTTTCTCCACGCCTTCCGCGTAGATCTTGTCGGTCAATTCAGATAAGTTCATTGTATGTTGTATTTGATTTATATTCTGCGGTTTTTATTTGCCGAAAGCATCCAGTGCTTTCATCGTCTCTTTCAGTTTGGTGCCATATTCCGGATGATTCGTCTCCATCCAGTCAGCCATCTTGGTAAGCAGTTGTGTTCCGAGCACCATCGGGTTGCTTGCCATCTCGGCGACAGCCTCCATCGCATGCCGGTAGGCCGGACGGTCCGTCAGCGAATCCAGCATCTTCAGGTCATCCAACGTTAGCGACTTGTTGGAAAGCGCCATGAGCACTTTCGGCATGTTGCGAGACGTATATTCGCCGATCAGGTTCACTTTGGCTTGCGGGTCTGTGACGCCTATTTTCCGCATCTCATCTCCCATCGTATCGAACAGGGAACGGTAGGCACCCATCAGGATGTCGTCCACTCCCGAATGGCGGTAGTACGCATAGAAAGCATCCTTGTATTCGCTGGACAGTTCGTCAGCTATCTGCACATCGGCTGCCGGCAGATCGGCGATGATATTCTGAATAGACTGCGCATACTGCTCCATAAATAGCTGGTATTCCGGCGATTTGGAGAGCGTCGATACGATTTCCATCGAGCGCTCCTGCAAGCTTGCCAAGCGAGGCTCATCGAACATCTTGATCAGTTCTTTCAACTCCGCTTCCGAGAGATGACGGCGGAAAGCGGGTTCATACACATCCACTACATCCTCAAACAGCTGCGATTTGAAATACTCCGCGAACGCTTTGGCGGCTTGCGGGTCGTCCGGAAAAAACTGTTTGGCCATCGGCTCCATCAGATCTTCGTATTGCCCGGCATTCACCACACCGCTTCCCGTCATGTAGTCCAACAGCGCATCATGATAGGAATCGGCTTGCATCGGCATGCACATCAATATAGCCAACAGAGACAGAAAAAAGATACGTTTCATAGCATTTTTGATAATTTTTGATAAAAAGTCCATTTTCGGCTGCAAAATTACAAATTATTTTTTATATACACAAGTGTATGGTGGAAAATATTGTCAAGAAAATTCGTTTTTTTTCGAAAAACCGTAAATAATTTGCACGAATGCGTTTTTTTTCGTAATTTTGCAGCACGAAACGAAAACAGACGATGGATACCTATCTTTTCAGAAGACTGATTCACCGCTTGCCCGGCAAGGTGATACATGCCGTTCCGCTTCCTCGGCCCGAAGTCATAGAGGGCATCGGCTCCCGAAGGGATATCGGAGAGATATGCCGCCGTTGCGGTTACAAGCATGTGCTGCTGGTCACCGACCGGACACTCAGCCGCATGTGCTACGAGCAGGCTATTGCCGAATCTTTGGATGCGGCGCACGTGGGTTATACCTTATATAATGACATTCATTCCGAGCCTACCATAGCCATCATCGAGGCAGGACGGCAAAAAGCGATAGCCGGTCAGGCGGAATGTATCATCGCGCTCGGAGGCGGCTCCGTCATGGACAGTTGCAAGATGATTGCCGCCGCGACGAAGAAGCCTCATCGTGCTGTCCGGTCGCTGTTGCGCAAGTTCCTGCCCGTTGCTGGCGGCACGCTGCCCGTCATCATGGTGCCGTCAACCGCCGGAACAGGGGCGGAACTGACCGTAGGCGCTGTCATCCAGAACGCACAGGGCGTGAAGACCGCCACCGTACTGATCGGACTCAACGTGACGCATGTGGTCTTAGACAGCGAGCTGACGCTCCATGCGCCGAAACAAGTTACCGCCGCTTGCGGCATCGATGCGCTGAGTCATTGTATAGAAGGTGTCTTGGGCGATGTGCGTGAGAATCAGTCGGATATGCAGCAGTCCCTGGAAGGTGCGAGACTCATCCTGCGCCACTTGCCTACCCTCATGACCGAGCCGGAAAACATCGAGGCGCGTCAGGCCATGTGCCGTGCCGCCATGTACGGCGGAAACGCCATCAACACCCAGTTAGCCGGCTATGTCCACGCTTTCGCCCACAGCATCGGAGCCAAATACCACCTGCCGCACGGCGTAGCCATCTCGCTGATGCTCCTGCCCGTCTTGGAGTTTCAGAAAGAAGTGTGCAAAGAACGATACCGCATGTTAGCCGATTATTGCGGCGTTCCGGACTTCCTGGAAGCCGTCCGGCAACTGCTGGCCACCTGCGGCATGGACACCCTTCCGCTGCCCGTCCGCCCCTGCGACCACGAGCAACTGCTGCCGCTCATTGCTGCCGATTCCATCAACTATTCATCACCCGTCACTATGAACAACAAAGACATCCTCCAAGTGCTCGAACAAGTTACCGACCGCGAGCCGAAAACCACCGGTTTCACCGAAACGGACATCCGCGACATCGTTGCCAACCAGCGCCGCTTCTTCCGAACGGGAGAGACGCTGCCCGTCAAGTGGCGTATCCGCCAACTCAAACGCCTGAAAGCCGCCGTCATCGCCCACGAAGAAGAGTTCCTGCGGGCATTGGCGGACGATCTCGGACGTAGCCCCGTGGAAGCCTATCTGTGCGACGTCGGACCGATCATTACCGAGATCAACGAGATGATTTCCGGTTTGCGCCGCTGGGCACGGCCGGAGTGGCACTTCAGCGGACTGATGTGCTTCCCGAGCATGGTGACAAAGGTATATAAGATGCCGTACGGCGTGTCGCTGGTCATCAGCCCGTTCAACTTCCCTATCCTGCTGACGATAGGTGTCGTGGCGGCAGCCATGGCGGGAGGTAACACGGTGGTGATCAAATCCAGTTCCAAATCATCGGTCAGCACCGCTGTACTCAAGAAGTTCTTTGCCGAAGTGTTTCCGCCCGAATATGTCACGCTCATCGACGGCGGACACGACGTGGCGGATATGTGTCTGGCACAACGTTTCGACAAGATTTTCTATACCGGCTCGCCTTCCGTGGGCAAACATGTGCTGGCAGAAGCCGCCAAGAACCTGACTCCGGTAGCACTGGAGCTGGGCGGCGAGACGGGTAACTGGTGTGTTATCCGAAAAGATGCCGATTTGAAAGATGCGGCGCGGAAGATAGCTTTCTTCAAGCTGCTCAACGCCGGACAGATCTGCATCAACATCAATCAGATAGCCGTGGCGGAAGAGGTGGCAGATGCGTTTATTGCCGAACTGAAAGCCGCTTTCATCGCTCAGATAGGCGAACGAGCCGAACGGAATCCCGAATATCCGAAACTCATTACCGACGCGGCATACGACAAGTGCGCGCAGCTGGCTGACGACTACAGAGAACGGATCGTTTTCGGCGGCACGGGCGACAAAGCCAACCGCAAATATGCGCCGACGCTGATTTATCCCGTGGATATTTGCGAACCGATCGTTCAGCACGAGTTATTCTGTCCCCTGTTGCCTGTCGTGCCCTTCCGTGATTCGGAAGTGGACGAACTGATGGAAACGATTGCCGACAGAGAACATCCGTTGGCTATGTACCTGTTTACCAAGAATATGCGTTGGGCAAACCGCGTCATGCAAACGCAGCAGTACGGCGGCGGATGTATCAACGAGGTATGTATCCACATGATGGTAAAAGGTGTACCGTTCAACGGCACCGGTCATTCGGGCATGGGAGCCTATCACGGCGAATGGGGATTCCGCGAGTTCACACATCCGCAAACGGTGCTCAAAGGCAGCACGCTTTTCAATCTGTCCCTGCGGGAACATCCGTACGGCGGCAAGAACGAGAAGACCAAACTCTCCTTCCTGAGACTGTTCGAGAAGTAAATTATTTTCATAAATCAGGTTAAAATGCTGGAAGTGCCGGGGAAGTTCCGTCGGAGGAACGTAT
>JAFPJV010000037.1 GCA_017425065.1 Paludibacteraceae bacterium | reverse complement strand
GTATGAGCCGACATCTGTATGACTTGGAGCGCATGCTGCACACGAATATCGCCGAACGTGCCCTGAACGATGAGCACCTCTATCGCACCATTATAGAGCATCGTCGTAAGTTCATTGGTCTGAAGGGCTTTGATTACGATACGCTCTATCCGCAATCGCTCTCGTTGGAGATACCGGCAGACGTTCTACCGCTCTGGCGCAAGGATTACGAGAATATGCAAGGTTCGATGATTTACGGCAAGTCCGTCTCGTTTGACGAACTCCTCGCCGAGATTCGGCAACTTAGCAACCGCATTCGTCAGTTGCCGTACACCAAGTGATTGCATTTTTTTTTGGCAAATAAATCGCAATTTTCCATTTTCCATTGTCAATTTTCAATTTTTATTTGCATATTCCAAATATTTGTAGTAATTTTGCACGACTTTTTGTGGGTCTAAGTATTAACAGGTCGCAAACGGCGGCCAAAAATGATGTTTTTTTAAGATGAATATTGTTACCAAAGAGATTGCTCTTCCCGACGGACGAGTAATCAAACTGGAGACAGGCAAACTCGCCAAACAAGCCGACGGAGCCGTGATGGCTACCCTCGGCAACACGATGATTCTGGCTACTGTCTGCTCCGCAAAAGATGCTGTACCCGGTACCGACTTCATGCCGCTCACCGTCGAGTACAAAGAGAAATTCGCTTCTGCAGGTCGTTTCCCCGGAGGATTCACGCGCCGAGAAGGCAAAGCCTCCGACTACGAGATCCTGATTGCACGTCTTATCGACCGTGCCCTGCGTCCACTCTTCCCGGACAACTACCATGCCGACACCTTCGTCAACGTCACCATGTATTCCGCCGACGGCATTGACATGCCCGAGTCGATCGCCGGACTGGCTGCCGGTGCCGCACTAGCTTGCTCCGACATCCCCTTCGACGGCCCTGTCAGCGAAGTGCGCGTAGCACGCGTGGACGGCAAGATGGTCATCAACCCCACCTTCGAGCAATGCGAGCATGCTGATCTCGAGCTCATGGTCGCCGCAACGTACGACAACATCATGATGGTGGAAGGCGAGATGAAAGAGGTGCCCGAGAGCGTTATGCTCGAGGCGATAAAGGCCGCTCACGAGGCTATCAAGCCCCAGTGCCTGGCTATCAACGAGATGATGAAAGCCTACGGCAAGGAAACCAAACGCGAGTACTGCCACGAGGTGAACGACGACGAGTTGCGTCAGGCCGTACACGACTACAGCTACGCCCGTGCCTATGCACAGGCTACTGCTGCCGATACCGACAAACATCACCGCGAGGAGATGTTCACCCGGATCCGCGAGGACTTCAAGACCGACAAGGCCGACTTTATGGCCGCCCGCGCCGAAGCACTCGGCATCGAGGTGGATGAGATCAGCGCCATGGTCGATCGCTATTACCACGACGTGGAGAAAGAAGCTATGCGTCGTGCCGTACTCGACGAAGGCAAACGTCTCGACGGTCGCAAGACGACCGACATACGTCCTATCTGGTGCGAAGTGAGCCCGCTGCCCGGACCTCACGGTTCGAGTATCTTTACCCGCGGCGAGACACAGTCGCTCTCGACCGTTACGCTCGGCACCAGCCGCGACGAGAAAATCATCGACGAGGCACTCATCCAGGGGTCCGACCGCTTCCTGCTTCACTATAACTTCCCGCCCTTCTCGACAGGCGAGGCACGCCCGACACGCGGCGTAGGCCGTCGCGAGATAGGTCACGGCAACCTGGCTTGCCGCGCGCTGAAGAACATGATTCCCGAGGACTTCCCCTACAGCGTCCGCGTCGTAAGTGATATCCTCGAATCCAACGGCTCCAGCTCGATGGCTACCGTTTGTGCCGGTACACTCGCACTCATGGACGCCGGCGTGCCGATGAAGAAACCCGTCAGCGGTATTGCCATGGGACTCATCTCCGAAAACAAGGGCAAGAACTACGCCATCCTCTCCGACATCCTCGGCGACGAAGACCACCTCGGCGATATGGACTTCAAGACCACCGGTACACGTGACGGTCTGACGGCCTGCCAGATGGATATCAAGGTTGATGGCCTCTCCTATGAAATATTAGAGAACGCGCTCGCGCAGGCGCACGAGGCGCGTATGTATATCCTCGACAAGATACTGGAGTGCATGCCCGAGCCGCGTGCCGACCTCAAGCCGCACGCTCCGCGTATCGTCACCTTCTATATCCCGAAGGATATGATCGGTGCAGTCATTGGCCCCGGCGGTAAGATTATTCAGGGTATCCAGGCAGAGACTGGCGCTGTCATCGCCATTGACGAAGACGAGCAAGGCGGCCGCGTAGAAGTGGCAAGCAACAACGGCGAAGCCATGCAGGCTGCCGTAGCCAAGATAAAAGCGATCGTAGCACTGCCCGAAGTAGGCGAGGAGTACGACTCCGTCGTTAAGTCCGTGATGCCTTACGGCTGCTTCGTGGAGTTCATGCCGGGCAAGGAAGGACTGCTCCATATCTCCGAGATCGACTGGAAACGCTACGAGACGATGGAAGAAACCGGCATCCGGGAGGGCGACAAGATCCGCATCAAACTGCTGGAGGTTGATCCGAAGACCGGCAAGTTCCGCCTGAGTGCCAAGGTACTCAAGGAGAAACCGGCTGACTACGTTGAGCCTGAGCGTCCCGCTCGCGGCGAACGTGGTGAGCGTGGTCCACGTCCGGAACGTCGCGGCCCGCGTCCCGAACGTGCTCCGCACGACCGCAACAGCAATCCCGACGGCGCACGTTTAGACCGTCGTCATTGATGATGAGGCAGTTAGGCTATTATATATCCGTATTCAGCGTGGCGCTTGTCGCCGCGCTGTTGCTTAGTGGAGCAGGTCTGTACCTGTATTTCCGTTTCTTCGAGCAGCCGCAGGCCGTCGTGCAGGAAGCCGTGCCCGTCGTGCAAGTTTCTACAGATACTGTGGCTGTGCCCGAACCCGTCGCGCTGGCGTATATGCAGGAACCGGTACGTCAGCCCGAACAAAACAGTATATACGGCGGCCGCGTGATCTCGCATCCCTCGGTAGGCACGACGGCTTCGTCGCCGGACGGACAGATCCGTATCACGCTGATCGACAAACGGCAGAACTACGGAGGTCCTGCTGACACGCGCGAACCGGTCATCCACTCGCCCAAATCGGCGAACATCCATCCCAACGGCAGGAAATACTATATCAACTCCTTGGAAGGAGCATGCACCGTGGTGTTCGACTTCGAGACCAACAGCCGTCTCGCAGTCATCCGGCATCAGTTCGACGAGAAGGATGCCTCGCTCTGGGCAAAGCCCTCCGGGCTGTGGCCTGTGACCCATTACACCGCTCGCCGTGACTTCAATACCTTCACCGGCAAACCCGTCGAGAGCACTTTCTCCCATAACGGCCGTTACCTCTGGATCCCATACTATCGGCGCAGCTTCGACGTCAATGCCCAAGACCCGTCGGCGATGGCGGTCATCGACACCCGGACGGACAAAATCATCCGTCTCTTTGAGACAGGGCCGCTGCCCAAGATGGTGCAGACCAGCCCGGACGGCACACGTATCGCCGTTTCCCACTGGGGCAACAACACGGTCGGCGTACTCGATATCCGTTCCGACAAACCCGAAGAATGGCATTATTCCGGCAAGTATGTCGTGGATTACGAACTGCCGCTCAACTACTCGCTTACCACGCCCGTCAACCGCGACTCGGGCAGCGGCTACGCCTTGCGCGGCACGGTCTTCACGCCCGACAACCGCTACCTCATCGTCGGCTGTATGGGTGGCAACGGCGGACTGGCGGTCATCGACCTGCAGAACGACCGCTATCTCGGACGGCTCACAGGCATGATGCAGAACACGAGACACCTGGTGCTCAAGGACAACTACCTCTATCTCTCCGTCAACACCGCCGGCTACGTCCAGCGACTGACGCTCGACAACCTGCTGGAGGCTATCGGCCGTCTCAACGGCACGACGGCACAGGTGCATGGCATAGAGAGTTGTCAGGTGAAAGCCGGTGCCCGCACGCTCTGTCTCTCGCCCGACGGACAGTATGCCTTTGTGGCGTGCAATACGGCTTCGCAGATATGTATCGTTGACACCCGCAAGATGGAGATGGTCGCACTGATAGCCGCCGATTCCTATCCCGTCGGGATGGACATCTCTGCCTGCGGACGCTATCTGATCACCACGTCCCAAGGACGCGATGACTGTGGCGGCAATGCTGTGGATGTGTATAAAGTCGAAAGGAGATAGTCGAAAGTCAAAAGCTGATAATGATGCAGTTAGCATATATGTCAGTGGCGAATACAAACTTTGCTTTCGACTTTTGACTTTTGACTTTTGACTAAATGAGGCTACTCTGCAGTAGCCTTTTTCTTTTGTTTCTTTTTTGCCTTCTCGGCTTTCTTGGCTTCGCGGCGTGCTTGCCGTTGCGTCTTCAGTTGTTTGCGCTGGTCTTTCGACGGGATGTTGAAGTTGTAGCGCCACAGGAATCCGATACCCTGAATGGTGTTTGCCTGACGCAGTGAGTACTTGTCCACGGTATGTGTGTAGGCCTTCAGACGCAGTTGTCCGTCGTCAGTCAGCATCACTTCGGCATCCAGGTCGCCGAAGAACGGACGGTTGCTGATGTCGTTGTAGCGATAGCCCACATTGCCGTTGATAATCAGCCTGTCTACCGGTTGCAACTGGAACTGCGCCTCATATTCCTGGGATGCCGTTGCACCTTCTCCCTCGGCACGTACCTGAATACCCATGGTGAAGATATCCGTCAGTTTGCCGAGCCAGTTGTTAATCTGGCCTGTAATCGTGGAAGACAGGATAGAGTAGGTTTCATTCAGTCCGTAGCCCGACGAGTTGAGCATATAGTCCGGCGTATAGAATCGTCCGAAGACGAGCAGATAAACCACCTGACGCATCAACATCTCTTCGGTGTTGATGATGGCTTGCACCTGATTCTGGATACTCTCCTCGGACATAGGCAGTTCGATGCCGAACTTCAGCGTCGGGTTGTTGAGCCTGCCGGACATGTTCAGTTTGGTATCGACAGGCACCGACGAACGCGTGACACCTATCGACGAAATCTCTTCGCCGAACAGGTCGCGCAGGTTGGCTGTCACGTGATAAGCTGCCGTCACGTTCAGGTCCGGATTAGCCGGATCGCCGTTCCATACGATCGTACTGCCGTTGCATATCGAGAAGTTGCGCCGGATGATGTTGCCCAGCGTGAAGCCTAAAGAACCGCTCTGTGCATTGTAGGTACCGAGCAGTTTGTAGTCGTTCAGATGGCTGTCGAATACCAGTCGTAAGGCTCCTTCTCCGCGTGCCTGGATCATGTCGCCCGTGCGCTCGTCGAGCATCAGCTGGAAGTTGAGCATAGGCGTCATCTCGATGTTCAAGCCGATCTTGATACGCGTGGATGCCTCTGCCTGACGCGCACGTCGCAGGGAGTCGAGGCGCGAACGAATGACCGGATCGGTAGGAGGCTCAGGCGGCGCGGCCGTGGTGCGAAGCGAATCCACAAAATGGACGAAGTTCGACTCCGACTCGGTAGAAGCACTGCCCAACGCAAAGCGGAACTGGGATCCCTTGGTCGTCTTGGCATCCGCAGAGATACTGATCAGCCTGTCGTCGCCGTCAATACGTGCTTCGCCTTCTGCGAAAACTCTTCCCTGTATGGTCTCTCCCGGCTCGTACGGCAAGTCAAGCACCATGGCTTTGTGAGGCTTGGCTACTAAGTGGAAATTGAAGTCGCGGAACTGCTTGTGATTGACAATTCCCTCAAACTCGATGTCGTTCCCCTTGTCATCCTTTAGCACCATATGCGGGAAGCGGATTGCCGACGAGTCCATATATATGGTGTCGAAGATATGATAGCGGCAGCCGGTGAACGGCACACGTATCGTGGCATCCTCCGCTTTGGCGCGCGTGAGGACGTAAGTAGCTCCTTTCCAGCCGAATACCTTGACGTGGCCTGTGCCGTAGCCGCCTATATCCGGCATGAAATTCTTAGTCCAGTAGCCGATAAAGGCCAGCGGGAAATGATTCGGCGTGATGTTGACTTCCCATCGACCGGTAGCCAGGTTGACCGCTCCGTCCACGCCGGCACGCTGACGCACCGAGTCGGCTACTTCGGCATGGAACTGCAGCAGTCGGCGGGCAGGATCGAACGAGATGTTTCCTTCGCCGTCACCGACCACCTCATCGCCCATCGCGTAGTTCTTGATATGGACATTGGCATTGATCATCGGACGGTCAAGAACGGCATATATCGTGGCTTCGCCATCCACTATACCACCCATCTTGAAACTCTTCTCATCCACGACAAGCGGCATCAGGTAGCCGGCGTTGATACCACTCAGATTGACAAATAGCGGGTCGTTCAGGTGCTTGGAAACCACGCCGTTGACGGATATCTCCTGCGCTCCGGACGAGGTGGATAGCCGCAACTGGTCGATATAGAGTGCCTTGCGGGCAGCGATATAGTTCATATATACATCGTCGAAAAGGAACGTGGAATCCTCGATGGTTATGTAGCCGGGGAAGATGTGCATGTCTATCTGCGGCTTGCCTTGCGACTCGCGGAAACGGGTGTCTAACTGCAGATCGCCCAACTGCATCTTTGCCGTCGGGTTCACGGAGTAGATCTCCGCATCGGTAAACAGGTCATCGCCCTTAAGTGCCATGTTGATCTGCGTCAGGAATCCCAAAGCCGTGGCAGAAGCCGTCAATTCAGGATGCCCGCTGCAGTTGTCCAGGGCAAGACGCATGTAACGTATGGTGTTCTTGCCCAGCGTCATATAGTCCTGATAGGCCTCCAGACGACATTGGCCTGCCGCGTCGTTGATGTCGAGCGAGATGTCCTGTGACTGCCCGAGCGGGAGGTTGACGCCGAACATGGCTAACAATTCGCTCAGACGTGTCGCTTCTGCATCTATATGTATTGTCTGGTTTGCTTTGGGCACACTCGTTGTCCAGCCGTTTTTCGGTTTTATATGGCCGAGCATGGCAGGCGGCAGCATCCTCCGGGCGGCACGCTGCAGCACGGCAGGCAGGTCTTCGTAGTAGAACTGCCCGCGGATGTCGGCATTCAGGTAGTCGCTCTGCAAGTAGATTTGTTTGGCCGCTCCCGAAGCGTTGGCATCCAGTGCCAGATGGCGCATGCGCAAATGATGGTTCTGGTTGGCGATATACAGCGAGTCGATCTGCGCCGTGCCGTTCATGTGGTTGACGTCGCTCCCGCTCAGACGCAGCCTGAGTGCACCGGCTACATTCAGATCGGGCACTTTCTCGTATAGATTCAGTGCGGCAAGCCGCAGATGTTGTATCCTCAGACTGCAATCGATATCCGGATATTGCTGCGTCATATCGACTTGGCCGTTGAAGTGCAGGCGTGCGTTGGGATCGTCGAGCGTCAGCAGTCCTTCAAAATGTTTTGGCCGGAGGTAGCCGTCAATATGTATGGCTTGGTAGTTATAGCCGTGCAGCAGTATCTGGCCGATGTCGGCAGTGACACGTGTGTCGATTTTTCCCGGAGCATACGTTCCTTCGGCACTTATGTTGCCGGTGAGGTTGCCCACTTCTTCGGTGGCTAACAGCTCTCCCAACCGGAACTTGTTGGCAACGAACTTCGCGTTGTACTGCAAGTTGCGGAAGGCTGAATCGGCTTTGAAATGGCCGTCCACGCCTAATGAGCCGAGTGTGGTTGTGAATGTGCCGTTCAGCCGGAGGTTGTGGATGCGTCCGTCGGCATCGCCCCGGAAATGCACGTCGTCCAGCCTGTTGACGATGGCCGGTAACTCAGTCGGATAGTTGTTCAGGTCATCCAGTATCTCTTTCACTATGCGGGCTGAGGCATGAATGTCTTCGCAGTGGATATGAAACTGTGCGGTTTTCAAATCCGGCAGTCCTACGGCCGAGACGTTTCCCTTGACCAGCCGATGGTTGTTGTACGAGAACGATAGGTCGCTGGCGGCAACGCTGTCCACAGCACCATGCAGGTGCCCCGTCATGGACAGACGACCGTCCAACTGCTTGAGATGCGGCGAGAGAACCGCCAGGTCGGCAGGCTGTATCACGGCTGTACGCAGGTTGAGGTCGATATAGGTGTCGTGGAGCGCTCCGTGGGTAGTGATCGAACCTTTGGGCAAGGTCATGCGTACGCCGGAGGCATCCACTTCCGAACGGGGCAGCCGCAAACGCAAAGCAGGGAAACAAACGGCGGTGTCCGTCTTCTGCATGTGCGCCTCAAAGTCCTTGATCTCCAGCCGCTCGCCTTGGTATAGCACGGATGCGCGCAGTTGCTTGATCTCCGCATCGATGGAATCACGCGTGAAATGCGTCAAGTCCATGTCGGAAGAAAGCAACTCGACGGTATAGCTCTCCCAGCGGAGTTTGACGTCCTCGACATGTATGTCGCGGATGGAAAGAAGTGCCTCAAAGGGAGCCGATTCCTCGTCGGAACGGAAGGCGCGTGCCAGGAAAGCGTAATTGTATTCTCCGTCGGGCAGGGT
The DNA here is from genome assembly GCA_017425065.1 of Paludibacteraceae bacterium. Classification (GTDB taxonomy): domain Bacteria; phylum Bacteroidota; class Bacteroidia; order Bacteroidales; family Paludibacteraceae; genus Colicola. Next base: position 12,964 of record JAFPJV010000037.1, on the reverse strand, counting down.
ATATACGTGTGCCCTGACACCCCGAACGTCCAGACGCGAGAAACGTATCTCGCGGTCGCGCAACGCCAGCGGACGGAAGCGCGCGTACGTCTGCTGGATATAAGCCAATGTGTCGCCTTGCTGATCGTGCAGACAGATGTCGTGAATGCGCAAGCGTACCGGGAACGAGTACTCGATATGTCCGATACTCACTTCGGCATCCAGACCGCGACTAAGTTCTTCGGTCACTAATTGCGCTACGGCATTCTGCACCTGCTCACTGCTCAACGCGGCAACAAAGATGCCGAGCATCAGCAGCAAACTGAATAAAAATACCGATATGTAGTACAATACGCGACGCATGTGCACAATTATGCAAAATAACATGCAAAGGTACAACAATTAATTGAAAATCGAAAATTGAAAATTATAAATTTTACAATTTTAACCCGAATTTTGCATTTTTTCGAAAGAAATATGCGCGCACGCTTGCGTATATGAGATTTTTTTTGTACCTTTGCGCCCAAATTGGGATTTTTGTAAATTATACTACTATGCCAGAACTGCAATTTGATAGAGTTGTGCTCACTCCCCCTGCCGATTCTCAGGGTGTGACATTGTATATCAACGGCCGCGAATTCATCGCGCCTGTTTCGCTGACAAAAGGTCAGGAAGTAACAATTAGTTTCCGTAAAAACGGCATGCTGGGACGTATAGTCGGTACGAATCAGATGGAGCATAAGCTGGTCGTAACGGACTCGTTGCGCTATCAGCTTCCGCAACTGGAGTGGTTCCGGCTTATCAGTTACCAGATGATCCAGGTGAAGGCGGAGAACGGAGTGAACGTGCCTTATCGCCTGTATATCAACAACCGAGAGGTGACGAACGGCTATGGCGTCTATGTCCGCGAACGTGACTTGGAGCATGTGCAGATACGCGTTAACGGCACAGGTTATGTCGTTTTCGACGATGCGGTGAATTTCGTGGGAAAAGACTCTGTGGAAATAGTGCTGGAGAAAGAGGGGGACGAGTTGGTGGTACTCATCGACGGAGTGGAGTTCTCCACGCGTAGTGCGCGCATGATCAATACAATCAATGTGGACGGTCACGAGTTTTACCAAATGGGTGGAGGCAAGTACCGCCTGCAGAAGAAGCCCGGCTACCTGACGCAAGGGCAGAAAAAAGGGCCGTCCAACAGTGACTGGCTGGCAGTCGTTTTGGTAGCGCTGGTATGCCTCGTGGTAGGTGTGCTGTCCGGCTGGGCAATCTTTAGTCCGAAAGAGCCGAAAGTTATCACGGCAGAGCAAGCCACCTATCCGACAGACTCTATTGTAGAAGCTATCGAGGATTTGACCAATACCGAGCCGATGGAGCTGAAGACCAAGCCGGCAGAAGCACCAGAAGTGCTTGAAAAACAGCCGGAAGAAGCAACGGCCAAGGTAGAAGAGCCAAAGAAAGAAGAGCAGAAAGCCGAGGAAAAGAAGGCTGAAGAAAAGAAAGCCGAACAGAAGCCGGAGGATGCCGCTTCCGCAAAACCGAAGAAAGTGTATGCCGAGCTATACGACAGGAAGAACAATGACGGCACGGAGATTTCCGAGCGCCGTCTGGAATCGGTGCCCGAACTGAAAGGCCTGTATGCCGCTTTGGCTTACTATCGTCGTGACGAGATTCTCAACAAATATGCGCCTATTATTGACTCGACGGATCCGAGAATGGCTTCTTGGGCAAAACTGGTGAAAGCCGTGCGCGAGTGTCCGGACGTGAAGTTCTCCGACAAGGGATACGCCATTACCGGCAACCAGTCGCACAACATAACCATAGAGAAATACATCTCTATGATTCGCAAAAAACAGGCGGATACCAAGAAGTAAGTCTTAGTACGTCAACTGCATGCGGAAAATCATGCTCTCTGGCATGAAGTCGCTGGGATAGTAGAAGTCGGAAATCGTAAAGAAAATCTCAATCCATCCCACACCGTAGATATAGTCCACGTGCTGTTGGTAGTAAACGGAATACGTCTCTCCGTCTTCCTCAAAGTATTCTATATGATACGATGTTTCGGGTAGCGCTACCTGATACGCATTCGCAGTTTTTGAGTTGTACTCGCGTGAGACAGACACTTCGGCGTAGTTATATACGTTGGAGGTGAGTTCTTCGATGTCTTGGTGATAGAAGAACTGTCCCGTCTGGTTGTCAAACTTCCAGTCATTGGAATTGACAACGATGTCGATCGTCTGCTTGTTGAACTTGCAGGGTTGCTGCGGCTCTTGAGGCTCTTGCTTCTTTTCGGTTGTACAACTCGAAAAACAGAGCAAAAATGCCATCGAAACGAATAAAAATGATAGTTTTTTCATAAAAAATCTCCTTTTGTTGCGCAAAGATACGGAGTTTTTTGCATATATGCAAATTTTTTTGTAACTTTGCTCCCAAATTTGATAAATTATGCGTAGATTATTCATTTTTGTTTGTTTTGTATGTCTCTCTGCCCTTTCTTTGAAGGCGCAAAATACCATTCGTTCGTACTGGGAGTATATCGGCCGTTGGCGCGACATTGTGGTCTTTCAGCAGGAGCAGTACGGCATACCGGCTTCTATCACGATGGCACAAGCCTTGCTGGAGTCCGGCGCAGGCCAGAGCAACCTTGCCAAAGTGGCAAACAACCACTTCGGAATCAAGTGCGGAGGCAGCTGGATGGGAGATGCCTACTACAAGGACGACGACCGTCAGGGCGAGTGTTTCCGTGTCTATCTCGAAGCCGAAGAGTCCTTTCGTGACCATTCGCTCTTTCTGAAAAAACCTCGCTATAAATCGCTTTTCGACCTGCCGGTTTCGGACTATAAGTCGTGGGCTGTCCGCATTCGCGAGTGCGGCTATGCTACGGATCCCAAGTATCCGCAGAAACTGATTAAACTCATCGAGGATTACGGCTTGGATTCGCTGCAAAGTCCTACGTGGAAGTTGCCGTCCGACGAGCAGATAAAGGCTGCTAATCAGGCGCGTAGAACGCAGACGTCCCAGCCGCGAGAGACACAGCCGGCGGGTTCAACGGCTGATGAGAGCAATAATTTCCGACTCATCACGACGGATCCCGATCCCAATATGGAGGAACCTCTCTCGGCATACAAGGAGCGGAAACAATTTTATAGAACACATAGTGTACAACGTGCCCGTGGCGTGCGTTATATAACGGCCAAGGAGGGGGATACATATGCCAATATTGCCTTTCGGCTTAATATGCAGGAGCGCAAGTTGCGTAAGTGGAACGATGCGCTCGGTCTGGGTCTGAAACCCGGTGAGCGCGTCTATCTGGGCGCGAAGCACGCATACGGAGAACGGAAAAAAGCCATTCTGTGGGTGCACCCGGGCGAATCGCTCCGAATGATCTCCCAGCGCGAGGTGATGAAGTTGGATAACATCTACAAACTCAATGAGTTGAAGCGCAACGTGACGGTTTTTCGTACGCGCCAGCGCATCCATATACGTAAGGTAAAAGAGGAAAAGCAACCATGAGAGGGCAGACGCTACAATTAGCTGAGGTGCTGGGTGAATATCTGCGTGTGAGCGGCTTGGAGAAACCGGTGCTGGAGTCGCGTGTAGTCACTTTGTGGCCGGAGGTGATGGGTGCTACGGTCGCCAGACTGACACGTAGCGTCGAGGTCGAGAACGGCGTGCTGATACTCCATATCTCCAGTGCAGCATTGAAGGCGCAGTTGTTCGAATGCCGTTTCGACTTGGTGCATAAACTGAACGAGGCGGTTGGAGGCGAAGTGTTAAAAGATTGTCGTATATTAGGATGATTTGCTATCCGGAAAATATAGAGCAGAAGATCGACTTCACGGTCATCCGTGACGAGTTGGTGCGCCATTGTTCTTCGCCGCTGGGCGTGGAGCGTGTTCAGGCCATGACGATGCAGACGGATTACATGTCTATTCAGTCATTGTTGTTGCTTGCCGACCAGATGCGTCAGGCACTTTCCGATTCCTCGCTCTCTTTCCCGCGTGGCGAGATATACGATATGCGCGAAGCTTTGGCGCGTGTCCGTATCGAAGGTCTTTTTCTGGATGAAACGGAATTGTTTCAGTTGCGCAAGACGATTGACTATGCTTGCCGGTTGGAACTCTTCTTTCTATCGCTGGACGAGCAGCGTTACGCATCGCTCCGAACGTTGCCTGCCGATCCCGTGCATAATGTGCTCAACGAAGTGGTGCGCCGTATCGACCGCGTGCTGGATCGTTATGGGAAGTTGGCGGATTCGGCTTCGCCCGAGTTGGCAAGAATCCGTCGCGAACTGACTGTCGTCCAGGGCAGTGTGGGGCGGGTACTTCAACGTATCTTGCGTCAGGCACGCGAGGACGGAATCATCGACAAAGATGCTGCTCCTACGCTGCGCGAGGGAAGGCTTGTCATTCCCGTGCCGCCTGCCTATAAACGCAAGATAGGAGGCATCGTGCATGACGAGTCGGCAACGGGCAAGACGGTCTTCGTGGAGCCCCAGCAGGTGGTGGAAGCCAATAACACGATACGCGAACTGGAGGGTGCCGAGCGGCGTGAACGCGCACGCATTCTTATCGAACTGACGAATAGTCTGAGAGACTATATCCCGCATATCAGGCAGAGCGAACAACTCGTGGGCGACGTTGATTTTCTGCGGGCTAAAGTGGCGTTGGCGGAATCGCTCGGAGCCACGCGTCCGACAGTGGTGGACGAGCCGTATATCGACTGGCACGAGGCAAGGCATCCTGTCCTCTTCATGCGTTATCGTGCGCTGAAGAAAGAGGTAGTGCCGCTTAGTCTCCGCCTCTCGCGCGACAGAAACCGGCTGCTCATTATTTCCGGTCCGAATGCCGGCGGTAAGTCCGTGTGCCTGAAGACCGTGGCGCTGGTGCAGTATATGATGCAATGCGGATTGCTGGTGCCTCTCAAGGAATCGAGCACAATGGGTATCTTCCGCCGATTGATGATAGATATAGGCGACGAGCAGTCCATTGACGACGACCTCTCGACCTATTCCGGTCATCTGAAGAACATGAAGGCGTTTGTGGCGAATGCCGACAGCGAAACGCTTCTTCTGATTGACGAGTTGGGCGGAGGCACGGAGCCGTTGATAGGCGGAGCAATAGCAGAAGCCGTGCTGACGCAGCTTCATGCACAGGGTGTCTTTGGTGTGGTGACAACGCATTATACCAACCTCAAGCACTTTGCCGAACAGACCGAAGGTGTGGTGAACGGTGCTATGCTGTACGATCGCGGCCAGATGCGTCCGCTCTTCCAGCTCTCTGTCGGTCAGGCCGGCAGCAGTTTTGCCGTGGAGATAGCCCGTCAGATAGGCTTGCCGCAACAGATCATCCAGCAGGCTATCGACCAGGTGGGCGAGGAACATATTGACTATGACCGCCAGCTCCAGGACATTGCCCGCGACAAACGTTATTGGGAAAACAAGCGCCAGCATATCCGCCAGCGCGAGAAACATCTGGAAGAACGTATCGCCTTCTACGAACAGGAGATAGGTGCGCTCAAAGCCAAGAAGCGCGAGATGCTTTCCGAAGCCAAACAGCAGGCGGCGGACATCCTCTCGGAGAGCCAGCGAACGATTGAACGCACCATACGCGAGATAAAGGAGTCTAAAGCTAATAAGGAGCGCACGCAGCGCGCGCGCAAGCGCGTAGAGACAGTGCGCGAGAAGTTGGATCTGCCGCAGGAAGTTCCTGCGGGCAACAAACAGGTGCTTCACGACTTGAGCGACCTGCGCCTGCTGAAGAAGAGTCTCTCAGCCGAAGCAACTCCTACTGCGACCAAGCCGCACACGCCGGCAACGAAGCGTTCGGGCAGCGTGTCGGTCATTCGCCAGCGCACCCTTTCCTTTGAACGTACGTTGGACTTGCGGGGGATGCGCGTGGATGAAGCCTTGGAGCGCTTGATTGCCTATATAGATGATGCCATTATGGTGAATGCCGGCGAGGTCGTCATCCTGCATGGCACGGGCACCGGCGCGTTGAAACAACTGACGCGCGACTACTTGCAGAATCTCAACCACCAGCGTCGTAAGCGCGGACAGGAACTGCTGCAATTCGGCGACGGCGACGTCAATCACGGCGGAGCAGGTATCACGTTGGTGACAATATAGATGGAAATTTAAATCAGGAAAACGATATGAAAAAACGATTTGGTTTGTTGCTCTTGTTTTTGGCTGCGGCACTCGTGATGCCCGCCAAGGATTATACTTCGCTTGACGGCGGTCATCTGCTCCGCGGTTTCGGCGAGGAGAAATACAGTCTCTCACTGATGGCGGAATATGCCTATAACCGCACGTGGGAGCACATGGGCAATGTGGATATTTATGCCCATATGCCGGTGGTGAAAAATGTGCAGATTGATGCCCGCGTGCAATATCAGTCGGCGAATGTGTTTACCGGTGCGTTGGTCTTGCGGCCGACGTTCGATCTGCCTGTAGGTCAGTTGTTTGCCGAGACCGAACTGATGTACAAAGCCGTGGCGCGCAACCGGATGAGTGATATCTGCGCAGCTTTGTCTGTCGGCTGGCGTTTCGACTATGTGTCGGTCCAGATAGGTGGTTTTACCCGCGTGATGGACAGTTGGGACCGCGACTGGCACTCGGAGGACAAATATGAGACAGAGCCGTTCAACCTGCTCTATCGTTTGGAGGTCTTTGCACGCCCGCAGATCAACAACTGGAATATATCGCTTGCCCTGAGCAACCGCGACGACTGGCAGATGGAACGCATGTGGCAGCCCTTGTTTATGCTCAACAGCCGCTATGACATCAACGAGCATTGGCGGCTTCATCTGGAGGCGATGACCAAGATAACCGGAATGTTTCACCTCAATGCAACCTTCTACGCAGCCGCCCTGCGTCTGGGAGCAACATACAGATTCTGAGCCTTATGAAGACGAGAAATTTGATACTGAGCATGTTGCTTTGCTTCTTGTGCCTGACATGCAATCCGAATTATGACATGGTGGGTATGTTCAACGGAACGAGTCCGGAGATTGCCGAGCGCTTTGCCGATTCGCGTCGTTTCAGCGATTCGGCGGGAGTGGTCCACATGCAGATGCCCGACAACTACCGCCTGTTTGTATGCACCGACAGCCATATAGATACCACGCATATGGGGCTGGAGAAATTCATTCATGCCTACAAAGCAGATACCCACCCGCACATGGCGCTCCACTTGGGCGATCTCATCAACGCCCAGGCACATTTCGCGCATGCAGACAGCATCATGCGCTTGAATGGGATAATGGGCAGCCGAAAGGACACGGTCTTCTTCACTTGTGGCAACCATGACATCTATTTCAACCAGTGGCATGTCTGGCATCAGTACTATGGCAGTTCCACGTATTGGTTTGATGTCCGCAACGGCTCCAAACTGCTCGAATTGTTTATCTGTATCGATACGGCGGAAGGAACGCTTGGAACGGAGCAGCTGAAATGGTTGCGTCAGTTGCTTGCCGATAAGAAGGATGCCGGCTATCGACGTATCATTGTTTTTACCCATACGCATCTCTTCAAGCAGGATAACTCCCAGGGACATACGTCCAATCTCTCGCTTGAAGAGACCTACGAACTGACGCGTCTGCTTTCCGAAGCAGGTGTGGAACTCTATTTGTGCGGTCATGACCACAGCCGCGAAGTCACATCCTATGGCGGCGTGAAGTACATTACCGTTGATGCCTGTGCTGATGAGGAACCGGATCCGTATTACATGGTGATGGAGATGGGGGAGAATATAAGTTATGAATTTATTAGTTTGTTACCAAGGCCATGACAATCAGTTTTTTCTACTATGCGCTTCTGCTCTATCATCTCTCCTTTGGAGACATTGAGGGCATTGACAAGACACCGCTCACTCACTTGACCGATGTCCAGATTTACTATTTCTACGACAGCCGTCTGCCGTCGGAGATGGGGCAGCAGATCATGTTTCTGACCGAGAATCTGCTCTCGAAGCAATACCAGCAACTGGTAGCGGATGGCGATATCATTCTCTATAAGGTGGATTTGGCAACGCCCACCGGCCAGAAGTTGGCGAATAAATGCGATGTGGTGCTCAACGGATTGGTCGTCAGCCGCGGTCATCGCGTGGTTGACCTCACGCAGAAGGGCTACCAGCTGGCACGTTCCAATCCGAAGGGATTTCAGGAAACACTCGCCTACGAAATCAACAGGCTCTTGCCTAAACGCAAGCGCCCGAAATAGGATATCCGCTGGGAATATCGGTTATTTCTTGCAACCTTTGAAAGCGCCGTGTGCCACGGATGTACCTTCCGGGATGGCAGGCGGCGTAAGACGTACGCAGTCGCGGAAGGCTTGGAAACCAATGCGTTCCAGTCCTTCGGGCAAGATGAGTTCGTGCAGCGACTTGCATTGGGCAAAGCTCTCTTCGCCTATCGAGCGCACGCTCTCCGGCAGTTTGGCTTCCTGTAGTGCCGTGCAACCGTAGAAAGCACCGTTGCCGATGGTCTGCAGTTTGTTGTTGAATTGCACTTCTCTCAGGGCGATGCAGTGGGCAAAAGCAGCCTCCGGCAGGTTTTCCAACTTGGCAGGCAGACGCACTTCGCCGAGCATCTTACACTCCTGAAAAGCAGCGATTTCTATTTTTTCTATATTGTCCGAGAGGTATATGGCACGCATCGACTGACAGCCGAAGAATGCTTTTTCGCCGATGCGGAACATCGATTCGGGCATATCCACGCGCTCCAGGTTGACGCAGTCTTTGAATGCCTCTTCGCCGATCGAGTAACTGCCGAACGGCAGGGATACGTTGCGCAGCGCCAGACACTTGCTAAAGCAGCCTTTGCGCAGACTCAGAACGGCTTTCGGAATCTGTACTTCGGTGATTTTCAGACAGCCGGAGAAAGCCATCTCGCCGATTTCCAGCAAGCCGTCCGGAAACTCCAGTTCGCTCAGTTCGGCACAGCCCGCAAAAGCACCGTCTCCGATGCGCTCTAATTTCTTCGGGAAGACGATATGTTTCAATCCGCTGCAGGTGAAGAAGCAGCCTTGCGGAATCTCTTTCAGTTCGCTGCCCAAGACCTGTTCGGTTATGCCGGCGCACTGGTAGAAACAGCCCATGCCGAGTTCGGTCACATTGTCGGAGAGCAAGGCCTCTTTCATACGTCCGCAACCGTAGAAGGCAAAGCTCTGCACCTTGGTCACGGATGCCGGTATCTCCACTTTCTGCAGGTTCTCGCATTTGTAGAAGGCGGCTACGGGAATATGTGTCAGGCCGTCGGGTAGGGTCAGGCTGCGCAGCGTCTTGTTGTTGTAGAAGCAGCCGCAAGCCAACAGCCGCACGGGCACTTTGGATTTGAATACGAAATCGGGCGATATCGTCTTGTCGGTAGCGATGAGACAGCCATCTACATAGAGTGCGCCTCTCTTCCATTTCTTCTCGTCCAGATAGATGCCCGAACCGGTCAGCACGTCTTGTCCGATCCATTCTACGCTTTCCGGGATCTCCACTTTCGTCAGGTTCTTGCAGTCGCGGAACATGTCGTGGTCGATCATCTTCACGTTGGGCGACCAGATCACTTTCGTCAGTGTCTTGTTGCCGCGGAAGGCGCCGATGGCTACGATTTTCACGTACTCCGGTATCGTATATTTCGGTTTGATGGTCTTGTCCGAGGCAATCAGATAGGTGCTGTCCAGGATGAGCACGCCGTCTGCCCAGTTCTCTTTGTCGAGCATGATACCTGTGCCCTCGAAGGCGGAGCGATAGATATGTTCGATCGTTGGAGGCAGACTGATTGACATGAGGGCTTTGGCGCCCTTGAAGGCGTTGTCGCCGATGGAGGTGACGCGGAAGTCGCCTTTCTCGGTCGTTATCGTTTCCGGAATAACCAGGTCGCCGTAGGCTTGCGGATTCAGACCTACTTCGGCGGTCGTGCGGTCGATGTCAAGCGTGTAAACCAGGTCGTTGAAGCGAACTTCTTCGGCGGAGAGCCATACTGCGCAGGTCAACAGCAGACCTGCCAAAACGGACAAGCGGAATGTCTTCATAGGGCGTGTATTTTGTTTTGCGCCGCAAAGTTACAAAAAAAAATCCGAATACGCAAGAGCGCACTCGGATTTTTGTCATTTTCTCTACAAAATTAGGGGAATTTGTAGCGAATACCCAGCGTAATACCGTCGTACAGACCGGCTGTGTTGTAACCGATACCGCCACCGGTAGCACCGAGAATACCAATGTTCGGACGCCAGTCAAGCGACAGCTGGAACGGGAACCAGAAATCGTACTCGATTCCGATGTGACCTGCTACACCTACGTTCCATACAGTAGGATTTGCGAAATTGTACACACCGCCGGCACCACCGACACCCATGTACCAGTGCCATTCGCCCTTCTCGTTCCAGGGAACACTTGTACCGAACGGATCAATCCAGTCGTAAGTAACGGTTCCGCCGATACCCCACATCACAGCACGACCGGCTGCAATAGGAGTGTAAACAGCTACGTCCAACATGTTGCTCTCGCCGAAGCCGTGTTGATAACTGAAACCGAGGCTACCACCGAGGTTCACACCGATAGCGCGCGGCTGAGCATAAGCGCAGATGCTGGCAACTGCCAAAAGCGCAATAAGTAAATACTTCTTCATAATCAATAAATTTAATTAGTGAATAAAAAGGGTTAACTATAAAAAATTTGACATTTCAAATTTAGGATTTATGATTTCAAATTGTCCATTGTCCATTGTCCATTGTCCATTGTCCATGGTCAATACGATTCTTCCGCCTTCGGGAAGGTCTGGTCTTTCACGGCGGTAATGTACTCGCCCACAGCCTGTTTCACCTGTTCTCCCAATTGCGCGAAGCGGCGCAGAAACTTGGGTTGGAAGCCTTGGTTAAGTCCGAGCATGTCGTGAAGCACCAGCACTTGTCCGTCGCAACCGTTGCCGGCGCCGATGCCTATTACGGGGCAGCTGACGGCTTTGGTCACTTGCGCCGCCAATTCGGCGGGAATCTTCTCCAGTACGATGGAGAAGCAACCTGCTTCGTCTAATAGTTTGGCGTCATGCAGCAGTTTGTCGGCTTCGGCTTTCTCCTTGGCGCGCAGCCCGTAGCCGCCGAACTGGTTGACGGATTGCGGTGTCAGCCCGAGATGTCCCATTACCGGTATGCCGGCGTGAATCATATGCTTGATTTGCGGCAGGATGTCTTCGCCACCTTCCAGTTTCACGGCATCGCAACCCGACTCTTTCAGAATGCGTACGGCATTCCTGACGGCCTCTTCTTCCGACACCTGATAACTGCCGAACGGCATATCGCACACCACCAACGCATGCTTCGCAGCCCGAACAACGCCGCGCGTCAGGAAAATCATCTCATCCACGGTGATGGGCAGCGTATAGGCATTGCCGCAAACGACGTTGCTGGCGCTGTCGCCTACAAGCATCACATCTGTTCCGGCTTCGTCCACCAGGCTGGCAAGTGTGAAATCATAGGCCGTGAGCACGCTTATTTGTTCGCCGTTCTGCTTCATCGCGCGAAGGCGTGCTGTGGTCATTTTTGTGTTCTGAACGTGTACTGACATTTCGTTTTTATACCTTATTTTACAAAAAAAACGCACAAAAGTACTACTTTTTTTGCATATATCCAAAAAAAACGGTAACTTTGCATGCAAATTATGAAAAATAGTACACTTTTTTTTATTTCGGTGTCTGTTTTGACGCTGTTTTTGTTCGTGTTGGATCTCTGTTCCGGCTCGATGTGGATTGGTTTGTCTTCGTTGTTCGAGGGAGCGCAAAGTGGCTCGGTCGAGTATAATATTCTCTGGAATCTGCGTTTGCCCAAAGCGATAGTGGCTGTCTTGGCGGGAGCTGCGTTGTCGGTCTCGGGACTGATGATGCAGACCTTGTTCCGCAACCCGTTGGCAGGGCCTTATATCCTGGGTGTCAGTTCCGGCGCCAGCCTCGGCGTCGCTTTCGTCACGATGTGCGGCACGCTGCTTGCATCGCAATTTTCAATTGTCAATTTTCAATTTTCAATTGCGCTGCCTTTGGCAGCATGCGTCTGTAGTACAGCCGTCCTGTTGCTGGTTTTGGCGGTCAGCCGCCGTGTGCAGAGCAATGTCTCGCTGCTCATTGTCGGAATGATGTTCGGTTCGATGGCGGGTGCCTTGGTTAGTCTGATGCAGAACTTCGCCAATCCCGATGCCCTCAAGCTATTTATTGTCTGGACGTTGGGCTCGCTCGAATCGGTCGGGTGGACGGATATGCCGTTGTTGGCTGGCATTGTGATGTTGGGATTGGTGCTCACGCTTTGTCTGCTCAAGCCTTTGAACGGTTTGCTGTTGGGCGAGGATTATGCGCGCGGCTTGGGTATTGATATCCATCGCACGCGTCTGGGCATTGTCTTGGCAACGGGTCTTTTGGCAGGAGGGGTCACGGCATTTTGTGGTCCGATAGCTTTTGTCGGAGTGGCTGTCCCGCATATCGCACGTGGTTTGTTGCATACGTCCAACCACCGGCTTACGATTCCGGCTTCGGCACTTGTCGGGGCGGATCTGTTGTTGGTGTGCGATATCTTGGCATCGTTGTTCACGTATCCTTTGCCTGTCTCCACGGTCAGTGCCCTTTTCGGAGCGCCGATTATTATCTGGATCATCCTCAAAAAGAATTAGCCTTTTTTCCATCGATCTCTCCCATCTCCCCCCCCCCTTGAGAGGGGGCTGAGGGATGTCGTTTTCCGGCTCCGGAGCCACTCCGGTCTCCCCTTCTGAGAAGGGGCTGGGGGATGTCTCTCCTCCCTTTTGCATCGACCATATATGGGCAATCTCTGCTCCTTTTTCTCCTTTGCATCGACCATATATGGGCGATCCCTCCGTGCCTTTTTCTTGCCCGCCTTTTTTATCTTTTCGTATTGGCGGAATGTACTCAATCAAAAACGTTCTTTTGCGGATGGGGAACGCAAAAGTACGAGCAGGGGCACTGCGTTTTTTGATGAGTTGCATCCGCCGTCATATTC
>JAFPJV010000036.1 GCA_017425065.1 Paludibacteraceae bacterium | reverse complement strand
TCGTTGGCGAAGGTGAAGGCATCCTTCGCCTCGAAGAAGTTCTTGTAGTGCGCGGAGTAGTAGCGGAGTGTGACGGCGCCTTCCGTTCCTGCTATATACAGGAAGAACAATCCTTCCTTAGGTGAAGCAACACCGAGGCAGGTTTCGCCGTTGAAGGCGGCTAACAAATCATTGTCGTTCAGTTGCCAATCGGAAGCCTTTTCAGGGTACTGTGCCTTCATATCCACCTTGACCACAGCGGTCATTGACGAGGTCATATCGCCCGCTTCAGGCGCCGTCCAAACAGGACGCGCTTGGTCTGAAATAAATGTTTCCGGTTCGTCTTTCTTGCAGCCAACTAAAGTACAAAGGGACAAAGTACAAAGTAAAAAGATATACAAATGTTTTTTCATATTCTTGTTGTTTTTATGGGTCACCAGGCATCTACTTGATTTGCGCCATTATTGTCAATGTGCATGTTATTGTTTCCACTGGTGCTGAGAATGGAAACAGACGGAAGTACAGGCAGCACTTCTACACGGGGTGAAATATACTTTCTCATAACTTCTGACCATTTATGGAGTATTTCTCTCCGTTGCGAATAATGATTAACTGACCGTCGCGCAGCACTTTTTCGGCAGCCTCACCCCGTCCCTCTCCTAAAAGCGAGGGGGATTCTATTCCTGTTGGTGTGGAGTTGATGCGCAGCGCAGCCGGCATACCGCGATAAAGCGGTGCCGATGACGGACTGCTTGTATTCACATGGAAATACGCACGGAAGCCCAGCATGCTGGAATCATCGTCCTCAGCCGGCCAATAAAGTGTATTATTGCCTTTCAGAAAGAGATTGCTATGGTTGGCATCATCGTCGATATGCGTTCTGCCATAGAAACCGATGTATCTCACATCGTCCGTTCCTGCCTCATCCGCTGATTGGTCTGCATCCCATGTGATGTCGGTGAATGTCATTCGGTTAAGTACCGCACCAGTGTTATCCCATTGGATGAGGTACGGCGTACCGGCAGTCATGGTGTTGGATGTCACCTTCTCGATGTCAAGCACCAGCGTACCGTCTTCGACCGTAGCGGAAGAGAACGAATAGACCTCCACGTTGTCTCCTCCGAGAGGCGATGCAGCGATGTCCAGCACGTTGAACGGCAGTGTCAGGGTGTTGAAACAACCTGCTTTGCGCAGCGTACGGAAGATGTCGATGGTGGTTTTGGGAGTACCACTGCTGAATTCTGTTATCTTACCTGTTGTAACCAACTGCTCATCGTACTCGTCGAGATGGCAGAACTGGAACTTTTCTTCATAAAAACTCCAACCTGTTGTGGATTTGTAATTAAGTTTCGACACGCAGAAGACCAGATCATCCGCGCAGCCGACGAATATATTTCCCGACGGATCGAGTGTCGGCGGCGTTTGCGGACGACAATACACCCGATGAAGACTACTACACCCATTGAAAGCATAGTTTCCGATACTTGTTATCGAAGGAGGAAGAATCACCTCCGTAAGTGCCGTACAGCCATAGAAGGCGTAGGAACTGATTTCCGTCACATTGTCCGGGATGAGCACATCCGTAAAGTCCGTACGGTCCTTGAATGCCTGCGAATAAATCGTAGCACTTACTGTCGGATCAGGCGAGGTGAGCACGAGCGTAGTACCGCTCAGTTCATACTCCAGATTCATGCCGCAGGGCGTTCCTGCAAGGGCTATGCCTGCCGCCCCGATGAGCAGGGCGGCAAGCAGCAGTTTATTGAAGTTTTTTACCTGTAACATCATATTTCTCATTGTTTCTGATAATTACTACATGGTTATCCTCGATAATCTTGTACGGACGGTTATCGCCGGGACGCAGGATGACCGGAGCCTTGAGCAAGCCGTGGTGCGCGTCGGAAACATAGGAGATTGGCATCTCACTCGTTAACGGTGTACCTTCTTCGGTCTCAAAACGGAGCGTACCGGCTGCATCGGACGAAACCGTCAGGAAATACAGGCTGTCTATCTTCGTGGCTACGCCAACGAGTTCGTCGTCGATGTAAGCATTCACCTTTGTACATTGTACATCGTCACTCGCAACTTGACAGATCATCGTCATGTTGGTAGCAGCATTGCCGCTGAACTTCGGTGCGTGTTGCGGAACTGCATTAGTGACCTTGTTGAAGAACTTGATCTCCACATCGCCCTGTCCCATGCGGCGGAAGAGGTATCCTTCACCCGGGTAGAGTGCGGTGAGGTCGCCGACCCATTTCTTGTCAGACGAGAAGACGGCGAACCGGTCATGACTCTTCAGCAGGTCGCCTACTGTAGCATGGTCGTAGTAGTCTGCCATAGCTTCTGTAATCGGTGTGCTCTGGTTGAGCAGACATGGCATCGGGCTCCATTGACCATTGCCGCGCAGCGTCACGTGCATCGAGTCTTCCGGCAGTCGGTTGCCACCGAGCCGCAAGGTGTTGCTTGAGGCGGCATAAACCATATATACCTGCGTATAATCCCACGCGGAGAGTGTACCCATGTACATATCCATCGTTTCGGAATAGGTGCTGAACTGCATCGTCGCGGGGTTTTTGATGATGTCGCCTTCTTTCCACGGTTCAGCCGCCGTCATGACGCTGTTAAGTGCAGCCGTTGCGGGTTGCAGGTTGAGATTCGTGGATATCCAGTTCCATCCGGCATTAAGGGTGATGTTTTGCGTCTCTGACCCCGATGAGGTAAAGACTACAGGTTGTTCTTCACCGCATCCATAGACATATCCGTGTGCAAAGAGTATCTGACGGTTCGGCGCAAGCATCAGCACCTTGCCGGTAGAAGCCTGCCATAGTTGGAAGGTAATTGCCTTGTTGTTCATAGCTTCGTTACCATAGACAGTCATATAAACCTCCGACTTGTTGGTTAGATTGCTAAATGCCACATTCGCCATACCGACGCACTCGTTGCGGTAGAGGGCAATAACTTTGTCATCGCTGTCTGTGTCGTAAAAGCCGTCAATGATAACTTGTCCGCAAATGGACATGTTGAGCGGATACTTGGATTTCTCGGGTTCTTCATACGGACAATGTGCTTCCACGTACATGATGACTTTCAGCGGTTCGGAAAGACCGTTCTCGTCAGTTACATAGACTAAATCGGTGTATGTGCCGACAGGCAGCGTAGTATCATAGGTAAATCGGACGGTATAGTCGTCAATCGGTTGGATTGTTCCATAAGACTGATTGACGGTCATCCATTCGGGCAAGGACTCGATGGTGAACTGGTGGCGTTTGCCGCTGTTGTTGACGATGCGCATATCGCGATAGTTGTAGTTGTCAAACTCCGAACCATAGGTTTGCCATAATTCCATTGTCCGGCTATCCCAAGTCAGACTGTTG
>JAFPJV010000035.1 GCA_017425065.1 Paludibacteraceae bacterium | reverse complement strand
ATACGCCGTATTACTATGTGTTGAAGCAGTTCAGCCGCTCCATGCGACCGGGCGATAAGGTGTTGGGTGTGAGCAATCCAACGGACGGCCGAATCCACTTATGCGCTACGCAAGGACAGGACGGGACGATTGCCGTTAATATCCTGAATACTGACGAGGCATTGGAGTTTCCGCTCCAGATTGGAGAGTATGTGGCGAACGTATCCATGCCGGCAAATAGTGTCAAAACCATCATCGTCAAACTATGAGACGCATCGCATCCATATCAGTCTGCATTCTGTATTCTGTGCTTTGTGCTCTTCAAGCCCAGACGCCTGTGCGTGTCGGTGCCGGTTCCTACGCATCGTATGTGCCACTGACCAAGAGCCGGACATCCGGCCACGGCGGTTGTCAGGCTTATCAGATGGAGCACCGTACGTTGTACCTGCCGGACTCTCTCTTGGCGCGTCTCGGTTCGCCCGACGGTTCGCGTCAGGGCACTCTGGCGTTGCCTACTAACGATTGGTGGACATATGCCTTGGTCAACGAATGGACGGGTAAGATATGGATGTATCCCGGATGGGTCGAAGCCACTTCGAACGGAATCGATATCGGTTATCCCGATCATTGGGAACCCACCGGCAGCGAAGTCAAATGGGATACACCGCTG
Organism: Paludibacteraceae bacterium; assembly: GCA_017425065.1. Taxonomy (GTDB): domain Bacteria; phylum Bacteroidota; class Bacteroidia; order Bacteroidales; family Paludibacteraceae; genus Colicola. The sequence continues at coordinate 9,000 of JAFPJV010000035.1, read as the reverse complement.
CATATCAACCTGAAAGCCACCCATAGCGACAAACCGAATCCCAAGATGGAGTGTCTGGTGGATGCATGGTCGGATTTCATGATGTCGTTCCTCGTACGTACGGACGAGGACTGGATTCGCGTGACCTGCATGCACGGTTCGCCGCTGGTATGGATCGAGTCCAATGGTATGCAGATGAACGTCACCAATCCCGATGAAACCAAATATGCGGTGTTCGAGCAAGGGAATATACTGAGCGTGGCGTTGCTGACGGATGGTCTCGATGCCGCGAAGGCAGCACCGTATGCTTTCCTTATCCCGCGTAAGACAACCATGACGTACGCCTACGATGCGAAGAGTTCATCGCTCACGACCACCTTTCATGTGGACCGACCCGTCCTCATGGGCTTTCTGCCGCATCACTACTATAGCGAAGAAGGATTCGGAACACCTTCGGTGCCATTGGCTCAACCCACCTATATGACTCCAAGAGGCACTATGCGTGTGTTCGAAGGCAATGACTTCGCCTTCATCTATCCTGTACACTCTTTCTTGCCGTATTTCCCGGCACCGCTGGAGTGGAAAGAGGATTTCTCGCCAGCGCGCATGGCGGAACTGAATGCGGATTATGCCAAGCGTGGCTCGTTTGGCGGCGATACCTATTGGGGCGGAAAAGGTCTGACGCAGATGGCGCATTACATGACTTTTGCATTGCAGATGGGCGATACGGCTTCTTTCCGCATGGCCAAGCAGCGTCTGAAAGAGGTACTGATAGACTGGTACACCTATACGCCGGGCGAAGAACGTTATTATTTTGCGCGCTATCCGCGTTGGGGTGCGCTCATCGGTATGGATCCGTCATACGATTCCGAGACCTTTAATGACCATCATTTCCATTATGGCTATTTCATCTACTCGTCTGCGTTGCTTTGTATGCTCGACGATGATTTCCGTCAGCAGTATGGTGCCATGGCTCGTGATGTGGCGCGCGATTATGCCAATTGGCAACGCTCGGCCGATGAACCGTGGTTCCGAACGCTTGACCCGTATTGCGGGCATTCGTTTGCAGGCGGACTTGGCAACGCCGGAAACGGCAACGGTCAGGAATCTTCTTCCGAAGCCATTCAAGGATGGGGTGGTGTATGGCTCTTAGGTGCCGCTCTGCAAGACCAAGAGATGCTCGAAGCCGGTATCATGGGATATACGCTTGAAACACGGGCTACGGCAGAGTATTGGTTCGATAAAAAAAAACGTAATATAGACTACACCAAATACCAGCATCCTTACTGCTGTAACCTGACGATGCAAGGTGTCGGTTGGTGGACGTGGTTCTCGGGCGATCCGGTGTGGATGCATTCTATCCAATGGCTGCCCATCTCGCCTATTCTGACCAACTGCTTTAGCGAAGACCTGTCTTTCGCACGCTGGGACTACACGCAGATGTATGCGACCAAAGAGGTTGGGAACTACGAAGCTTCGCAAGGCGGTCTGGGCGATGAATCCGGTTTGGGCAACGTCTGTCTGTCTTATCTCTCGCTTTTCGATGCCGACTCGGCGGCACGCGTATGGAACCGCATGGACGCGATGGGCAAGGCTTTGGCGAAGAATCCCGATACGGGCGGTATCACCTATTGGCTCACGCATTCGCATAAGGCGCTGGGCGAAAAACGATACGATATCTTTGCCGATCATCCGCTGGCGTGTGCCTATACGGATACGCTTAACGGACGCGTAACATACGCGGTTTATAATGTGGGCATGACGAACCGGAACGTGCATTTCTTCGGTGCCGTGGATACAACCGTCATCGTGCCGCATGGTCTGACACTTATCAGCGGTTCGCAGATTAGGACAATCACGACTATCGAAGATGCGGATGAAGAGATTGTTCCTGATCCCTTGGCGTGGGATCTTCCGTATCCGAACCTGGCGCTCCATAAACCCGTTACGGCTTCGTCCGAAGAGAATGCCGGTTGTTTGGCGAAGTTCCTGACCGACGGAAAGACCGATACTCGTTGGGGATCGATACACCGGGACGGCGAGTATGTCATTGTGGATTTGGAGCAGGTTTGTTATATCGACCATGTCGTCTTGCGTTGGGAAACGGCGTTTGCTTCGGAGTATGAGTTGGCGTTCAGCGATGATCAGACGAACTGGACGGCGGCGACCCATAGTTCTGCGGGTGGGGTAGAAAAAGTGATGACCCGTATCCGCGCACGTTATATCCGTTTGATCGGATTGCAACGCGCCACGCAATACGGTACGTCCCTGTATGAACTGGAGGCGTATGGTCGTCCCTTAACGGGCGATCCGACGAAGGTGTTTGCCATCGCACTGTCTGCTACGGACACGGTGATTTGTCAGGGACAATCCACCACGCTCACGCTGACGGCTTACAACTATGACGGAGCGGTGCTCTCCACGACCGACGAAAAACTCTCTTTTCCGGAATACGGCCTGTTTACCGTCACGCGTACAATCGACGAATGTACCGCCTCGCTCACCATAGTGGTTCTTGAAACGGAATATACGGACGACGTGGTAGTTTTCCCGTCTGAGGTAACGATACCTGTCGGCGATCGGCAGTCGTTTGCCGTATGCCCGGTTAATCAGTTCGGTGACCCGATGGACACGTGTTGGTATTCGTTTCATGCGACGCAAGCAGGAGATACAACACTTCGTTACGAGTGCGGATCGCTCACAGCCGAAGCGCTTGTGCATGTGCTCCCGTATGCGGATATGAATCTGGCTCTCGGAAAACCTGCCACGGCTTCCGGCTCTGAAAACGAAGCGGTTATGAATGCCTCGAAGGCGGTGGATGGCAATATGGAAAGCCGTTGGTCAAGTCGCCATCAGGACGGCGAGTGGCTTGAGGTGGATCTGACCCAATGTTATGTGCTGGACTCTGTGCGCATTTATTGGGAAGCAGCATATGCTACGTCATACGAACTGCTCGTGAGTCAGGATGGCGTGACCTACGAATCGGTTTATTCCACCGCCAACGGCAAGGGAGGCACGGTGTCTATCCCGTTGCAGACATCCGGTCGCTATATCCGCTTGCAGTGTTATGCGCGTAACACGGGTTACGGCGTGTCGATATGGGAGTTCCAGGCCTTTGGTTCCGGCCGTTGTAATCCGGACGAGGACCCGCAAGGCGTGGAGCAAATCAGCAATCGTCAATTGTTAAATCGTAAATTCATTCAAGATGGACAGCTCTTTATTTCGCACGACGGTGTTGTTTATACTGTTGGCGGCTTGGTGTTCATGCACGAAACCAAATAAGTCCGCCGAGGACCGTTTTATAGACAGCCTGCTTTCTGAGATGACGCTCGAGGAGAAGATTGGTCAGATGAATCAACTTGACCCGTCGTGGAATGCCGAGGAGAAAGAAGCGCTTATCCGCGAGGGAAGAGTAGGGTCTGTCTTCAATATTGTGGGTGCCAAAGAACTGAATCGTTTGCAGCGTATGGCGGTGGAAGAAACGCGTCTCGGGATTCCGCTTGTTGCGGCACGCGATGTGATTCACGGCTTTAGAACGATCTATCCGATACCGCTCGGCCAAGGTGCCTCCTGGAATCCGGAAATGGTGGAAAAAGCGGCAGGACTGACAGCCGGCGAGGCTGTTTCTGCCGGGATTCGGTGGGCTTTCTCGCCCATGGTGGATGTCGCCCATGATCCGCGTTGGGGACGCGTGGCGGAAGGATATGGCGAGGACGCGTATCTCACCTCCACGATGGGAGCGGCTGTTGTGCGGGGATATCAGGACAACGGCATGGCAGCATGTGTGAAGCATTTTGCCGGTTATTCGGCTTCTGAGGGAGGACGTGACTACAATACCACGTGGATTCCCGAAACGCAGTTGCGCGATATCTATCTGGTGCCTTTCCGTGCGGCGCTGGATGCAGGAGCCATGTCGCTGATGTGTTCGTTCAACGACCTTAACGGTTTGCCCTCGTCGGCTAATCCGCATCTGAATATTGATATCTTGCGTCATGAGTGGCAGTCGGACGCATTGCTGGTCAGCGACTGGGGAAGCGGCAGCGATTTGGTGCCGCATGGACTGTGTGCCGACAAGAAAGAGGCGGCCTTGCGATGCATCAATGCCCGTATGGAAATGGATATGCAGGGCAATATCTACACCGATTATCTTGCCGAACTTGTGGCGGAAGGCAAGGTGAAAGAGCAGCAGATTGACGAATGTGTACGCTCTATTCTGCGTCTCAAGTACCGTCTCGGCCTGTTCGATAACCCCTATGTGCCGGAGACGCAACCGGTGGCGTACAGCCCGGAGGCACTCGCGTTGGCTACAGAGATGGTAGAACAATCGACCGTCCTCCTCAAAAACAATGGCATCTTACCGTTAAACATTCAACATTCAACTTCTCTCAACTCTCCATACGGCTTCAGCCGATCGTTCGAGGCTTTGCCGAGAAAAGAACTTTCAACTCTCAACATTTTAATCACGGGTCCTTTGGCGGATCAGAAGAAAGAGCAACTCGGAACTTGGGTTTTTGATGGCGAACCGGAACATAGCATCACGCCACTCATGGCGTTAAAATCGTTCAACCTTCAACCTTCAACGTTAAACATTACATACGTGCCCGGCTTGACCTATTCTCGCGACAAATCGACCGAAGGCTTTGCTGCGGCGGTACAGGCCGCGAAGAAGTCCGATGTGATTCTTTTCTTTGCTGGCGAAGAAGCTATCTTGTCCGGCGAAGCACGTTGTCGGGCGGATATATCCCTGCCGGGAGCGCAGACGCAACTGCTGGCGGAACTGAAAAAAACGGGCAAACCGATCGTACTCGTTGTTATGGCTGGACGTCCTTTGACGATTGGTGCAGAGTGCGAGATGGCGGATGCTGTCCTGTACGCCTTCCATGGCGGTACGATGGCAGGTCCCGGACTGGCGAATGTCATCTTTGGAAAAGCGGTTCCTTCCGGACGGTTGCCAATGACCTTCCCGAAGATGGTTGGACAGATTCCTCTCTACTATAATCGTCATAACACAGGGCGTCCGTCCTACGACCCGCCGATGCTCATCGACTCCATTCCCATCGGATGTCCGCAGTTCTCGATAGGTCAGTCGTCTTACTGGCTCGAGACGCCTACCGAACCGCTCTTCCCGTTCGGTTTCGGCTTGAGTTATACCACTTTTGAATACGGCGAACCGAAATTAAATGAACAAATGGTAAATGGTAAAATGGTAAATAATTTTACTGTGTCTTGTGAGATCACAAACACAGGAAATTTTGATTCTTATGAAGTGCCTCAACTCTATATCCGCCAACTTTCCGGAGAACTGGTGCGTCCGATATGCGAACTGAAGGATTATCAGAAGATCTTTATTCCCGCCGGCAAAACCGTGACAGTCTCGTATCAGTTAACGCCCGAACAGTTGGGCTATTGGCACGAGGAATATTCTTACACCGTACACCCTACACCATACACCTCACATCAACTCTGGTTTGCTACGGACCATACGGATTTCCAAGTCTGGATTGCGCCGGACTCGCGTTGTCTGACCAAACCCGTTACCATCAGTTATTAATCTAATCTAACGAATCATATGACTACAAAACAATCCTCTTCTTTGCGAATTATTTCTATCGTCGCGATGATGTTTCTCTATGCGATGATAGCGTTTGTCACGAATCTGGCGGCTCCGGTGGGTAAGATCTGGGGCGAGTCGTTTGCCGATCCGGCTCAGGCGGAGCGTATGGGAATGCTGGGCAACCTCTTCAATTTCTTGGCATACCTCATTATGGGAATTCCTGCCGGCAACTTGCTGTCCAAGCATGGCTATAAGCATACGGCTTTGGCGGCGGTTTCTATTGGCTTTGTCGGTATCGGTTTCCAGTGGTTGAGTGGCTATATCGACAGTTTTGTCGTGTATCTCTTAGGTGCTTTGTTGGGAGGCTTCTGTGTCTGTATGCTCAATACCGTTACCAATCCGATGCTCAATCTCTTGGGCGGCGGCGGCAACAAGGGCAACCAGCTCAATCTCATCGGAGGAACAGTCAACTCGCTCTCCGGAGCACTCACGCCGATGCTTGTCGGAGTAATTATTGGCGAGAATCTGGTGGGAAAAGAGATTGACGATGTGAATATAGTCCTCTATATTGCGATGGCTGTTTTTGCTGTGGTATTCCTGATTTTGCGTTTCACGCCTATTGCCGAGCCGGCAGGTGCAGGACAGCAACTTACCTACGAGCGAAGCCCGTGGGCGTTCCGCCATCTGCGTCTGGGCGTCATTGCTATCTTTATTTATGTGGGTGTGGAAGTAGGTATTCCGGCAACTCTCATCAGTTATCTGGACAAGACTTTCGGAGCCGGATACGACGATGCTACGTTTATAGCAGGCCTGTATTGGCTTCTGATGCTTGTCGGACGAACGATAGGTTCGCTCATCGGAGGCAAAGTCTCAAGCCGCTCGATGGTGATTACTGTATCTGCGGTGGCTATTGTGCTTCTGGCTGTGGCTATGGCAATGGGGGACATAGTGCTGGTCAAGATGCCTACCGATTGGTCGTTTGGCTTGGAACCGATGCCGATAGCGGCGTTGCTGATTATGTTGGTGGGACTTTGTACGTCGGTAATGTGGGGATGTATCTTTAATATGGCTACCGAGGGACTGGGCAAATATACCGCCAAGGCATCCGGCATATTCATGATGATGGTGGTTGGCGGAGGTGTGCTGCCTTATATCCAGAGCCTGATTGCTGCAAGCAATAGTCTGCTTAGTTATATCGTCCCGGTCGTTGGTATCGTTTATATCCTCTGTTACGCGCTCTTCGGCAGCCGCAACGTCAATACGGATATCAAGATAGATTGAGAGAACCGACAAGCGTTCTCTTGATCATTCGTACTTCTTCAGAATGTTTCGGGCTTCCTCTGCGAACGTCTGCCGCAACGATTCGGGCGCAAGGATTTCTATCTCCGAACCATAGGTGCGGAGTTGCTGAACGAAGTCAAGTGTCGGGGCGACGAACCACTCGAAGACGCATGGCTCTACTTCTTTCTGCGAGTGATGGAGTGGGAGAGAGCGGACGAATGGCACGGCACTTTCCGTGAAACGCGCACGGATCGGTTGCGGCGTGAACTGCTTGCCGAGGAACACGCCGTAGTAGCCGGCGAAATACGATTGCGGGTCAAAGTTCCGGGGCAACCGGAATGTCTTCTCCGTCGTCTCCATGTGTTTCACGCGGTCAAGAGCATAGAGCCGAGGCGCATCTTTCGGCGTCTTGCGTGAGCCGTCTGTCTCCTCTGTGAAACCGAGAACGTACCAACGCTGTTTGAACACCTTGAGACATAGGGGCGCCAGCAGAAAGATATGGGGCAATTCCTTGCTGTCAAAGCGCAGATGGGACACTTTCAGCCATTTGCTGTCGCGCATGGCATTGACGATAGTTGTCAGGTATTCCGTGCCTTCAGGAATGGGTTCGTATAGAATACGGTCGCGCAGTTCGCGACTGGCGTCAAGCGACTGACTGACTGCAAATTGCGAGAGAAGCCATTGTTTGGTCTGGCTGTTGATGTCGGAGTCGTCGATGTAGTACAGACCTTTCGAGCGGTCGCAAAGGATTTCGATGTCGAACAGTTCTTCCACGTCGTTCTTGTAGCGGAAGAAAGTGCTGTCGGGCAGTCGCGATTCGTGGTTGTCGTTGATTCTCGCACTTGCCCATTTGCGGTCAATCTCTTTCCGACTGATCTTTCCGGCACTTCGGATGGTATCCACCAACCATACATATTTCTTGTGTTGTGAAACAGACATGACTTTTGTTTAAAATTTGCCTGCAAAGGTAATGCTTTTTTTTGATATACGCAAGCATATCCCCCAAAAAATATACAAGCTACAAAATAATCTTTAATCTTTGAATAAGATATTCTTTATTCTTTGAAGAAAAGTGCAGATTTTTTTGTGTATGTCAGAAATTATTTGTAATTTTGCGGAGTGAAATAAATTTCCCGTCCCATCCATGACGTAAAAACCGGATCGTTGAGGCTGGCAACGTAAAAAAGCAGTTACATACTGAAAGGCGTTTATTGACGCTTGTTTTTAAATCCCTTTTGTCCTTACGGACATTAAAGCCACTATTGACCCTATAAAAAATCAACAATATCAACCTTCTAAAAGTTGCTCCCGACACGAATTAAGGGTGTGTAAGTATGAAAAAACTTTTTACTTTATTCCTTGCGCTTGCAACAAGCGCAGGAACAATCTTTGCCGAAAGCGGCACATGCGGCTCCAACCTCACATGGAGTTTAACTGATGGTGTGCTCACTATCTCCGGCACTGGAGCAATGTGGAACTATAATGTCTATGATTATCATGCTCCGTGGTATTCGCAACGTGAAGGTATTACATCCATAGTGATTGACGATGACGTCACAAGCATTGGAAATTATGCATTCCAGAACTGTACCGGTTTGACCTCTGTGACTATTCCCAATAGTGTCACAAGCATTGGAGGTTCTGCTTTCTCTGGTTGCTCCAGTTTGACCTCCATTACTATTCCTAATAGTGTCACAAGCATTGGAGGTTCTGCATTCTCTGGTTGCTCCAGTTTGACCTCCATTACTATTCCTAATAGTGTCACAAGCATTGGAGGTTCTGCATTCTATGGTTGCACAAGTTTACCTGTTATTGACAATATTCGCTACGCAGATACGTATTTAGTTGAGATTGTAGACAAGACATTATCATCATATTCTATTAGAGAAGGGACAAGATGGATTGGAAATTCAGCTTTCTCTGGTTGCTCCAGTTTGACCTCCATTACTATTCCTAATAGCGTCACAAGCATTGGAGGATCTGCATTCTCTGGTTGCAGCAGTTTAACGTCTTTGACTATTCCGACCAGTGTGACAAGTATGGGAGACGTTTTTTTCGAAGGTTGTAGCAGTTTAACATCGGTTATTTGGAATGCTAAAAATTGTGCAGATTTTGAACTTATTGGTGAAGAAACTGAAGAGTATTATTCATGGTCAATGCATAGTTCTTCCATTACCTCAATCATT
>JAFPJV010000034.1 GCA_017425065.1 Paludibacteraceae bacterium | reverse complement strand
GCACCTACGACGGTGATATGCTGGAGACGCGTATCTGGACCAAGGCCCTCACGCTCGAAGAAATCAGCGCGACCGCGAACCACTCGCTCACGGGCTACGAACGAGAGCTGTTGGCCTACTACCGCATGGATGAAGGCAAAGGTGAGACCGTGACCGATCATGCTCACGGTGCGACCCTCTACCTCGACGGCTGTTCGTGGAACAAGCAGAAAGGTTACTCGCTCCGTCTGGACGGTGATTCTGTCAAACTGAACGGTAACCTGCTCGGCCGCTCCACGACCTATGACTTCACGCTCATGTTATGGTTCAAACCGGAGGCCGACGGCACGCTCTTTAGTAGCAGTCAATTAACAATCACCAATGAGCAATTACCAATCACCAATAATGAATGGCATCACTACGTACTCGCTGTCAGCCGTACGTATAACACGGCATCGGTCTTCGTGGACGGTCAGCTCATCCGCTCCGAGTCGGCAGACGCTGTCGGTGCACTGAGTGGTAATATGTACCTTGGTGGTAACGGCTTCAAGGGGCATATCGACGAGTTCGTGCTCTTCGAGCAAGCCCTGCCGAAACCGCTCATCGAACTGTATGAGGACAATGCGCTGACCGGTGACGAAATGGGTCTGATGGCATACCTGCCGTTCGAAGAGCAATATACCAATCCGAACGGTATCATCGAGCAACGCTTCAGTGTCAACGACCAGCGCGTCTTCAAGGATGCCAACGGCAATGTGATCAATAAGGTCGTACCGTTGGTACTCGGTGACGGGTTATCGGTTATGGGTGACGGGACGCAGAACGCTCCGGTCAAATCCAACGGCGTACTGAACAAGCTCTACTTCAACTGGGCGTTCAACAACGATGAGTTGATGATCAACATCCTCAACCGCGACTACGAGGTCAACAAGCAGTCTATCTACGTCACCGTCCGTGATGTGGAAGACCTCAACGGCAATCCGATGGCTTCGCCTGTCACATGGACTGCCTTCGTCGACCGCAACGCCCTCAAGTGGTCTGAGAAACAAATGAGCATCACGCTCGATGACGATGCAGAGGAGGATATAGAAATGGAGGTGCGTATCGTCAACCAGAGCGGCAAACGCCATCAATATACGATTGAGTCGCTGCCTGCATGGCTCAGCGTCAGTCAAACCTACGGTGCCATCGACCCGATGGACGAACAGCGCGTAAAACTCACCTTCAACCATCAGATTGCGGTAGGTGAATACAGCGATCTTATCTATCTGACCGACGAGAACGGACTGAGCGAACCGCTGCGCATCGAATATATGGTAGAGGCTATTGCACCGTACGATGACATCGACAAAGCCAAGTATCCGCTCAACATGTCCGTCTGCGGACAAGTGAAGATAGACAATGTCTTCGATTTCGATGACCGTGATATCGTCTTTGCGCTCTACCGCAATGAGTGCATCGGTACGGCTACGGTAGATGTGGATGAACTGAGCAACTCGTCCAAACTCTTCATGACCGTCTATGGTAACGAGACGATGAAGAACAAACAGGTGAACTTCGTTCTCTGGCAGGCTTCAACCGGCAAGACATTCAACCTTAGCACATCACTCAACGGTCAACCGCTGACCATCAAGTTTGCGGAAGGAGCCATCTACGGATGTGGCAATAGCGACCCTGTTCTGTTTGTTACGAATGGTTCAGAAGTACAGAACATTGTGCTCAACCCTGGTTGGAACTGGACATCGTTCAATATCGACGTTCAACAAAATGCAACCGGTGTGATTAACAACGTTATGACAGCAGCAGAACCATGGAGCGAAGGAGACCTCATAAAGAATCCTTATACCCGCAATTTCTGCGTCTATAGCGACTCGCTTGGGTGCTTCACCGGTTCTCTCTACCATTTCTACTATATCTGGATGCACATGATCTATTCTAAGAATGGTAATACCATGCGCGTCTATGGTAATACGCTGCCGGAGGATTCGATGCATATCACGCTCAAAGGTGACGGTGCTTGGAACGCCTTCCCGTGCCTATTGAAAGAAGCGACCTCCGTAACGGAAGCTTTGGCCGACTATTACAACTACGCAACGCCGGGCGACCTGCTCAAAGCGCATGACCGCTTCGCCGTCTTCTCGTCCGACAAGCGATGGGAAGGTGATCTCAAGGCTATCCATCCGGGAGAAGGATACTTCTTCCGCCGTATGGCTCCGGGTACTGTCGATATCGCCTTCTATAAGCAGTCTAACAGCGCAGCGGTCCAACAGCGTGAGCGGTCTAACAGTGTGAACGGTCTAACAGGCGAAGCCGGTCTGTATTCCAACCCCAATGCCGCTACCAACATGACGATGATCGCCCGAGTGGACAATGGACAATGGACCGGAGTAGGCTCCGGAGCCAGACAGATTGACAATGGACAATTGAAGGTATATGTCGGCGACGAACTCGCTGCGGTAGCCGAGCCTCTCACCCCTTCTGAGAAGGGGGCGGGGGATGTTTACTTCCTCACTATTCAGAGCGACAGAGCAGGTGAACTCCGTTTCGAGATGAACGGTCAACGATTAACGCCCGCCGACCAGCATCCAGTGACCTACTCGGCAGACAGTCATGCCGGCTCGGTAGCGAATCCGGTAATGCTCATCCCGATGGACGAGACGGGCGTCTATAAGATTATTGAAAACAACCACGTAATAATTATTCGCAACAATGAAAGATATGATGTTACAGGCAAAAAGCTCTAACAGTCCGAAGGACGGTCTAACAGCGCAGCGGTCTAACAGATGGCTTGCCATCGGTCTAACAGTGCTTTGCACGATCTTGTTTACGGGCTGCAAGGACAAAGAGCAGGAACCGCAGTCCCTCGTCGGAACAACGGCTAAACCCGCTTGGGCGGTGCCTGCCGAGTATGATTTGACATCCTCCATGACGGCTGTCGTCCGAGTCGATTTGTCGGCTTCCTTCACGGCGGAGCAACTGGCTGCCGCCGGATGGAAGCACACGGCAGATGATCTCCTTGCTGCTTTCAGCGGAGAGACATGTCTGGGTGTTGCTACCTACGTCGGAGAATGCAATGCCTATTGGCTCTATATCACTGCGCCGAAGAGTGGGGGAGAGGTGACGCTCCGCTACTACTCCGCCTCGCTTAAGCAGGTTTTTGTATCTTCCAAGCCGGTGCCTTATAAGAACGACGACAACCTTGGCTCTGCTTCCGCGCCATACACCCCGCAATTTATTTGTATGTAACTATGTATTTTGATGAATTAGCTTTGTCGGACGAAGTGCTGGATGCGCTGTGGGACATGCACTTCGATGTGTGTACGCCGGTACAGGAAGAGACGATTCCGGTGATTCTTGCGGGGCGCGACGTCATATCGTGTGCCCAGACGGGAACAGGAAAGACGGCTGCGTATATCCTGCCTCTGCTGACCAATCTTGCCTACGACGGTCATGATCCGGACAAACTGAATGCCATTATTATGGCGCCGACGCGTGAACTGGCGCAACAGATCGACCAGCAGATGGAAGGTTTCGGCTTCTACGTGCCGTTCTCCAGCGTAGCCGTCTATGGCGGCAAGGACAACGGTGCCTGGGGAAACCAGGTGAGCGGACTGCAGAAGGGTGCGGATATAGTCATCGCCACGCCCGGGCGGCTGCTGAGCCAGATGAACATCTACGACGTGGATTTCTCGGGTGTGAAGTACTTCATACTGGACGAGGCGGATCGTATGCTCGACATGGGTTTCTACGACGACATTATGACCATCGTGCGCAAGTTGCCCAAAGACCGTCAGACCATCATGTTCTCCGCCACGATGCCCCCCAAGATACGTCAGATGGCAAAAGCCATCATGCACAAGCCAGTGGAAGTGCAGATAGCCGTATCGCGTCCGCCGGAGACGATCCGCCAGATGTATGTCCGTCTGTTTGAAGCGCAGAAGCCGGGCTTCGTACAGTTGGCGTTACAGGGCAGGAACCTGAAGAAAGTGATTGTTTTCGCAGGCAAGAAGCAGCGCGTGAAAGACTTGACACGCACGTTGCGTACCTTACGTATCGACGCGCGCGCCATGCATAGTGACCTGGAGCAGCAGGAGCGGGACGAGGTCATGTTGGATTTCCGCAACGGCAAGGTGGATGTGCTGGTGGCAACGGATGTCGTGTCGCGCGGAATAGACGTGACGGACGTGCCGTTGGTAGTAAACTATGACGTGCCGCACGATCCGGAGGATTATGTCCATCGCATAGGCCGCACGGCGCGTGCGGAGAACAGCGGCGAAGCCATCACGCTGGTCAGTCCGGAAGATGCCCGTTACTGGAGCAAGATAGAGCGGTTTCTGAAAAAAGATATCGAGCGGCTTGTTTTGCCCGATCAGTTGGGCGATGCGCCTACAGATGACGTATACGCCACTCGTTCGGGTAAAGGTTATTCTGGCGGTTCCCGACATTCTTCGCGAAACCGAGGGGGACATCCTCGTAAGTCAAGAGGAGCGTTCCGAGGGGGACGTTCGGTAGGTTCAAAGCCTCGGTCCTGAGGTAGCTGAGTGCCTGCTCCAAGGTGAGAGGCACGACGTGGAACGCTTCGCGCTTCACGTCCTTGAGCATGCTCAGGCTGTGTTGCGGCGCAATGCTCTTGCCCCGTTCTTCGCCGAGGCCGAAGCCACAGGAGATACAGGTGAGGAAGGTATAGAGATATTCAATCAGTTCTTTGTATTTGGCAGGATAGGCAGTAGCAAATCGGTCGGTGAGCCGGATAGCCCATCGGTCGGGGTGCTGTAGCCATGTCAACACCTCAGTCATATACTCGGGATGTGCCGGTGCGGGTGCCGGTTTCTTCGGGGGCTTGATGCGGAAGGGTGTAAACTCCTCGTTGTTCTTGCGCAAACAGCAGATATAGAATCCTTCGCCTTTGGCGAGATGCGGATAGAAATGATAGCCTATGCCGTCTTTGCCCTCGCGAATCCCCCATGAGGGGTCGTGGTCCAGCGGCAGAACGTCGGCTCCGAGACATTCGCACAGCCAGAGTACGTTCTGCTCGTTCTCCTGTTCGTTGAACGTGCAGGTGGAATAGATGAATATGCCGCCTGGCTTGAGCGCGTCCCATACATCCATCAGGATGCTTCGCTGGCGCTCCGCGCATTGCTTGACGCGCTTGAGACTCCATTCTTCGCGTGCCTGCAAGTCTTTGCGGAACATGCCTTCGCCGGAGCATGGTGCATCCACCACTATGCAGTCGAACAAGTTGCGGCACTTGTCGCCGAACTCGGAAGGAGCGTTGTGGGTAACAATCGTGTTGCCGTTGCCCCATTTCTGGATGTTCTCGGAGAGGATGAAGACGCGCTGGCGCACCACTTCGTTGGCGAGCAACAGGCCGTCCTGCCCCAGGAACTGGCTGATAAGGGTAGATTTGCCGCCGGGAGCAGCACATAGGTCGAGCACCACGGATTCCGGTGCGACGTATTGCTCCAACGCCTGCTCCAGAAACATCGAACTGGCTTCCTGCACATAGTAGCAGCCGGCGTGGAACAGCGGGTCGAGCGTGAATTGCGGGCGCTCGTCCAGATAATATCCGTCCACGTGCCATGGCACCTCTTCGGTGTCGCACTCGAAGGTGAGTACGTCCATCTTGTCGTTCAACCGGATACTGACAGGCTGCTCGGTATTGAGCGAACGAAACAACTCGTCCGCCTCCGCACCAAGTTGCTGGCGCATGCTATCGGTGAAATCCAAAGGCAACATACCTAATATCCACAATTTGGCTGCAAAATTACAAATAATAATTGAAAACAGAAAACAGAAAATGGAAAATTATCCGTTTTTTGAGCCTTTTAGCGTGTTTTTATCAACTTTTTTTTGCGCGTACTTGCACATGTGAAAAAGTTTTTGTAATTTTGCGGGCTGTTTTGTGAAAAAAATGCCAATGCGCAGTTGCGTACGATATATAGTTATGTTGTTGGTGCTGGTAAGTTCCTTGGGACTTTCAGCTGCAGAAATCACGCGTGTGACGGGAAAAGTAGTGGAGGCCGGCACGGGTGAAGTAATGCCGTTCACGCAGATCTACTTCGAGGGTTCTCAGATCGGCACGACGAGCGATATCAACGGCAAATTCGACTTGCAGAACGACAAGAGCCTGATTACCGTCTGCTTCCGCATGCTGGGTTACAAGACAAAGGTGATGACTGTCAAGCCGGGCAAGACGACCAACCTGTTTGTGGTGCTGGAACCGGAAGCGATGGCGCTGGAAGACGTGGTGGTTACACCAAAGAAGTCGCGCGAGAAATACCGCCGCAAGGGCAATCCTGCCGTGGAGCTGATAAAGAACGTCATTGCCAACAAGGACAAGAACCGCGTCGGACACGGCGATACCTACAAGGTGCAGAGCTACGAGAAACTCGTACTTGCGCTGGAGCCGTTTGACTACAATCTGGACAAGAACGCTTTCTGGCGCGACTTCAAGTTTCTGGAGAACTACGTCGATACGATGGCCTTTGAGGACGGCGTGCTGGTCATAGACAGCGGGCATGTGCATGTCGATAGCATCCAGATAGGCGAGGACACGACGATCGTGAACATAGACAGCGTCGTCATTGCCCGCGACGAGCAGGTGGCTGACAGCAACAAGACGACTATTCTAACCATGTCGCTCCGCGAGACGATGGCCGATGAATATGTGCAGACCAGCCCGCACAAGGAACGCAAGGTGATTACCGCCAAACGTTGGGAAGGACTGGATGAACTGCTGGACAATGGCAACATGTCGAGCAACCTGCAAGTGATGTTCCAGCCGATGGATATCTTCTCAAACGATATCAACCTGATGCTCAACCGGTTTGTCAGTCCGCTGTCGTCGTCATTGGCGGTGAGCTTCTATCACTACTATATCATGGATACCGTCGAGATAGAGGGTACGAAGTGTGTCGATCTGGCTTTTGTGCCGGTCAACAGCGAGAGTTTCGGCTTCACGGGACATCTGTATGTGACTGCCGACTCGACTTATGCGCTGAAACGCTACAAGATCAACGTGCCGCCCCATATCAACATGAACTGGCTCAGCCATATGTCGGTGCGCGAGACTTTCCAGCAGCTGGAGGACGGCAAATGGGCTTCGGAGGAGGTAAATACGCATGTGCGCTTCGCACTCCGCAAGAAGTCGAAACACAATATCTACGCGCGCCAGACACGCCATTTCCAGAACTACGAAGTGGGCGTGGAGATACCAGACAGCCTGTTCTATATGGCGGGTAACGAAGTGACGCTGGAGGACGCGGAGAAAGTGCCGGACGAGACATGGGACGTAATGCGTCCGATCGAGTTGGCGAAAAAGGAGATGCTGGTTCGTAACCTCGAACAAGAACTGATGAGCGTGCCCAAGTTCCGTGCACTGGTGAACACGGTGGATGACTTGATACAAGAGTTCATACCGACAGGTCGTGAACGCGACTCCAGTCGCTGGGACTTCGGACCGATCTTCAACACTTTTTCATACAATGAGCAGGAAGGATGCCGTCTGCGTATCGGCGGTATGACCACGGCTAATCTCAATCCGCATTGGTACACCTACGTCTATGCTGCCTATGGCTTCAAGGACAACCGCTTCAAGGGCGGACTGACGGCGTTGTACTCGTTCAACAAGAAGAAATACTATCCCTACGAGTCGTTCCGCCACTATATCGCGTTGCAACTGAGTTACGACCTCGAGGAACTGGGACAGACCTACCGCGTGCTGGATCGCGACCATATCTTCATGTCCATCAAGTTCAACTACGAACCGATGCCGATGCAGTATATCGGCAAGATCCGTTTGAAGTACGAGAAAGAGTGGGCAAACCAGTTCTCGGTGCTGACGTGGTTCGACTTCATGAACAACCAGCCGAACGGCTCGATGGGTGCGGGCAACCCGCAATGGGCAGCTCCTAATCCCACGCGTTCGCCACTGACCTTGCGCTACATGAAGCGTCAGGAGGACGGTACCTATATCGAACGGCCGTACTACCACGATGCGCAGTGGACATTCCAGTTGCGCTACTCGCCCGGCGGAAATATATACAACGACCGGCAGGGTATCGAGTCGCCATTCAACCTTTGGAAAGACGCGCCTGTGTTCCGATTTACGAACGAGATGGGCTATATCCTGGAGGACAAATACTTCTACAACCGCATCCAGTTGAGCGCGGAGAAACGTATTTGGCTGTCCGCCTTCGGACATCTGGACGTGGCAGGCGACATAGGCTATATCGCAACCAACAGCAAAGTGCCCTTCACCAAACTGTTTATCCCGACGAGCAACACCTCGATCCTGCTCGACCCGAAAGCCTTCAACCTCATGCAGCCGATGGAGTTTCTCATGGACCGCTACGCTTCGCTGCACATGACGTATTACCTGAAGGGCTGGATATTCAACCGCATTCCCGGACTGAACAAACTGAAGCTGCGCGAGATAGTCAGTTTCCATATGCTGGCGGGCTATCTGGGTGACCGCAACAACCCGTTCAAGACCGACGGCCTGTACGATCTGCCGTACAGTTATACGGTCTCGGTCGGCGATGCATCGGTGCCTGTGCAGGCTCGCACTGATTTCTCGGACGGGAAACATTCGTATATGCCGTATATGGAGCTCACGGCGGGTATTGAGAATATATTCAAGCTGATACGTATCGAATATGTGCGCCGACTGACCCACTTGACGGCTCCCGGCGGACAGAAACTCGGTCCGTGGCAGCGAAACGGAATACGTATCACTTTGCGAGTAGCAATGTAAATAACTAAATGAGAAAATCTTCAAATCTTCAGATGAATATAATTAAGACACCGATTGAAGGCCTGCTGGTGCTTGAGCCGCGTGTGTTTGCGGATGCCCGAGGCTATTTTGTGGAGACGTACAACGAGCAACGCTATCTGGAAGCCGGAATAGATGCGCGTTTCGTGCAGGACAACCAGTCGTGTTCCTCGTACGGCGTAGTGCGCGGTTTGCATTTCCAGCGTCCGCCGTACAGCCAGGCCAAACTGGTGTGTTGCACTGTCGGACGGGTGCTCGATGTGGCCGTCGATCTGCGCAAGAACAGCCCGACCTACGGCAAGTGGTATGCCGTGGAACTGACGGAAGAAAACAAGCGCCAGTTTTTTATCCCGCGTGGCTTTGCCCACGGATTCTCGGTGCTGAGCGAACAGGCGATTTTTACCTACAAGTGCGACAACCTGTATCACCCCGAGGCGGACGGAGGCATCCTGCTCAACGACCCGGATCTGGGTATCAACTGGCAAGTGCCGGAGGAGCTTCGTATCATCAGTGACAAAGACACCAAGCATCCGTTGCTAAAAGATTTAGACAATCCTTTCTAAAATTAATCTTCAAATCTTCGAATCTTCAAATGAGAATCTTAGTTACAGGAGCGAACGGCCAGTTAGGCAACGAGATGCGGGTGCTGAGTGTGGCGCATCCCGGACATGAATATTTCTTCACCGACGTGGAGGAACTGGACATCACCTGCCGCGAGGCCGTTTGCCGTTTCGTACGCGAACAAGGCGTGGATCTGATTGTCAACTGCGCCGCATATACCAATGTGGACCGTGCCGAGGAAGATGAACCGACAGCTCTGCGCATCAATGCCGATGCCGTGGCTAATCTGGCGGCTGCGGGCACACGTATCATCCACATCAGTACGGATTATGTGTTCTCAGGTGACGAGCATCTGCCGTGCCGTGAGGATGACCCAGTCGCTCCGCGTACTGCCTACGGACGCACCAAACTGGAGGGCGAGAAACAACTGCTCTCGCTTTGCCCCGAGGCCGTTATCCTGCGTACAGCATGGCTCTATTCGTCGTTTGGTAACAACTTCGTAAAGACCATGATCCGTTTGGGCAGAGAGAAAGAGCAGTTGGGTGTGGTCTTTGACCAGATTGGTACGCCGACTTATGCAGCCGATCTGGCTGCGGCCATCTTTACGGTGATTGAAGCGCCCGAATGGCACTCCGGAATATATCATTTTACCAACGAGGGAGTCTGCTCCTGGTACGACTTCACGCTGGCGATACACGAGTTGGCAGGTATTACGAGCTGTCAGGTGCGGCCTATCCTGTCGGAAGAATATCAATACCGCACGCCACGGCCGCATTACAGCGTGCTGGACAAATCGAAGTTCAAACACACCTTCGGCGTTGATATCCCGCATTGGATGGACGGACTGAAGAGGTGCGTTGAACGAATGAACGAGTGAAAGAGTGAACGAATGAAAGATATACTGGATTTTTTGAGGGAGCTTTCGCTGAACAACAACCGTGAGTGGTTCGCGGCGAACAAGGAGTGGTACCAACGGTGCTATGCGCAGTTTGTGGTATTCAGCGAGGAATATATCCGTCGCCTGTCTGTGCTGGATCCTTCGTTGGCGGAGCTCCAGCCCAAAGACTGCATCTGGCGTATCTATCGCGACGTGCGTTTCTCGCACGACAAGCGTCCGTACAAGGAGTGGTTCGGGGTCTTTCCCGCTGCGGGTGTTCCCGGGCAACCCAAGACATGGGGCAAACACTCCATGCGCGGCGGATACTATATGCACCTGCAACCCGGCCAGTGTATGTTTGCCGCCGGAATATGGGATCCGGGCAAGGAACTGCTGACGGCTTTGCGCAAGGAGATAGAAGCCAACTACGAAGAAGTGGAAGCCATCATGGCGGCTCCGGCTTGGAAACGCTACTTCGGTCAAGACTTTGATTCGGAGTGGGGAGTGCTCAAAAAAGCACCTGCAGGTTTTGATCCGGACTTCAAGCATATCGATTGGTTGAAACACAAGACGTTTACCGTCTCCACGCCCTTGACCGACAAGCAGGTATGTGCGCCGGACTTTATGGATAAATTGTTAGAAATAGCTGCGGCAGCCAAACCCATAAACGATTTCCTCAATTATACCTTCGAGGAATACGGCGAGTTCCCAAGCCGTTGCTAAATGGTACATGGTAAATGACCAAATCGTAAATGACCAAATGGTAAATGACTCGGTCTCTTAGTTCAATGGATAGAACGGGGCTCTCCTAAAGCTCAGATTTGGGTTCGATTCCCAAAGGGACTACAAAAACAAACTGTTTAATTAACAAAAACACCATGAACATGAAACATCGTTTGTTTCTCTTGATTGCACTCTGCGCCTCCGGCGCGTTGCAGGCGAGTAATGATACCATTATTCGCCATTTCACCGACACTGTGACGACAGTCCAGATGGTGACAGACAGCACGCTTAAACAGCGTGAAGTAGTTATTCCGACCGATTCGCTGGATCGCCGCGGACATTATGTCGAGGCGCATGTGGGCTTGGGCTACGGCTCGTTGGGCTATTCGCTGGACGGCACTGACAACCGCGTAGATGGCTCGTTCAGCGGCCTGTTGCAGTTGCAGTATGCCTATTTCTTCCATCAGAATTGGGGTATCGGAGCCGGCTTGTGGTTCACCAACTACACGTCGCATGCCCGTATAGGAGGCGCCTATACATGGCTGGATCAGACCGATACGGATACGGAGCAGCATTACGACCATACTGCTACCGTTCTCCGTTGGCGCGAACGCGAGACGATACACAACATCGGTATCCCTGTCTCGCTGCAGTTCCAGTATAAAAAAGACGACTGGAAAGCACGTCTGTTTGCCGCTGTTGGCGTGGCTCCAGCCTTCTCCGTTATGAAACGTTATAAGGTGCTGGAGGGCGACATTGAGCACTCGGCATTCTATCCGGCTTGGAATCTGGAACTGAGACAGATGCACGAGTTCCAGACGAAGAACTATGTGGATGAGCCTTGCGCAAAGGGCGACCTGAGTGTGCGTACGCAAGTGGACGTATTTGCCGACTTGGGTGCTTTGGTGCCTCTGACCAAGCAGGTGGATTTGTTCCTCGGAGGCTATTTCAATATCTCCGTGAACGATGCCAACAGCTCGGCCAAACAACCTATAGGTTGGAAAGATAAGACCTTCACCTTCATGGACGACTATCGTGGAGCGTATGCAACGAATATGGCGAGTGATTCCCATCCATGGGAGGCCGGAATAAAAGTGGGTATCCACTGGCACCATATCGCTCCCGATAAACGCCAGACGGAGGACTATTTCGAGTATTTCCAGCGTCCGGACACAACCTTGCAGTTTGTTCAGCGTGCTGACACCACGATTGAGGAACATCCGGATTCGGCGACCGTGAAGCGTGATCCGCGTAGAGTGGCTAAAGACGTAGAGCGATTCAATAAGATTTACTTTGCTTTCGACAGCTACGAACTGACGCATGAGGCCAAGGGCTATCTGGATGCCATTGCCGAATTGCTGAATCGTGAGCCGGATACCCAAATCACGCTGGACGGCCACGCTTCGCCGGAAGGTGCAGACGAGTACAACAAACGCTTGTCGATCAAACGCGCAAGAGCGGTGTGCAACTATTTGGTTGGTCGCGGCGTGAAACGGGATCGCATCGAGATCGTCGGTCACGGATCGCAAGTACCGAACGAGGATAAAGAACGCGGAGCACTGAAATGCGATCGCCGAGTAGAGATTCAAGTAGCAGAATACGAAACAGTTATCGAAAAATAAGGAGGCATAGATATGAAAACACGTTATTTAGTTTTAAGTCTCTTAATGAGTCTGGCACTCGGCATGAGTGCACGTACTTTCGAAGTAGGAGAACGGCTATATTTCAATGGTACACCCAATGGCTTTCCTACATGGAAAAATGATGCCGAGTTATGGGTGCAGTTCAAAAAAGTAACAGGTGAAAACTATTGGTTGAAAGCCAACTGGATAGGTGATCTTCCTTATGTAGAAATGAATTCGGAGTCTGCAGGCGAGTGGACACATGTGGTCATGGCTCGTTGTGAACCCAATGTCGGATTCAATAATATATACAATCAGACAGGTGATATTACTATCTACGAGAACAAGAACTACATCGAGAACTTCTGTTACGGCGAAGGATGGAGAGATGCTTATTGGGGCACGTATATTCCGGCTCCGACTAACGATCCGCTCTATTGGCCAATGGGCTATGACGATGAAGAACTGTGTACCGACGCAGTGGGGAAACAGTATGTCCTCTACCCGAAAAATCGCGAGTACGGACAGCGGACGAACAACCATGCATGGTTCGAATACAATGGTAGTGCCTGGGTGCGCTTGCAAGGAAACGACGAATGGCATGAGGCATCGGAAAAGGACTATAGCCTCACGTTGGGCGATGCCGGTTACGACCGCTTCTTCTTCTACCAGTGTAGCACGCCGTCTTTGTGCCGGCTGGTTCGTATCCGTCTGAATCAGGACTGTTCGCCGGGTGCGCCTGGAGCATGTAAGATCACGTCTTTCGCTGCCGTCGCTTCCGATGCGAATGTGACAGACCAGACTTGTGCTATCGACGGCCTCGTGGCTTTCGATGACAAACTGAATGCCGGCGACTTGAAGATCTGGTGTGGCGATATAGATACAGTCATCCTGAACGAAGACCTGGAGATGCCGCAGACCTTCAAACTCAAAGGTTTTGACGCTTCTTCTACAAAGACCTATACGCTGAATGCCAAATTCCTGAACGGCACTTCGGAGTGCGAAGCCACGTGCCAAGTAACGGTACGACCGCCTACGGCACCCATAAAGATACACACCACAACGGGAACTGGCGCATACGGCTCGCATGACCTCGACCTCGTTCGCTTTACCGAAGAAGATGTCACGCTCACGCCGGACAATCAAAGGTCCACCTATTTCCAGTGGACGAATTCGGCCGATGAATATGATATCAATATTGGCGAATATCCCGAACCTCGCGCCATGACGTTTACGGCGCCGACCGAGGAAATGGATATCGACTATATTTTCCTGGCTACCAACGATCCTCCTTCGCCGGAAGGCAACCTCATCTCCAACGGAAATTTTGAATACGCGGAGCAGGATGAACTCTTGGAAAGCAATTACGATTTCTGGGGCAGAGACAAGAAGAATTATTACAAGGACAATCCGGGTGCCTCCGGTGGCTATGCTATCACGGACAGAGCTCGTGCTTTCTGGCGCGACTATCAGAACGTGACGGCGCACGAAGGCGATTACTTCGGACTCTTTGACTCGAAGAGTTATACCAGCACCGATATGGATGATCAGGCGGCGTGGATTGCACGCAGCGGCAGAAAGAATCCGGAACTGAGAGTGCAGGCGGGTGTCAGCTACCTGTTCTCATTCTGGGTGGCAAACATCAATACGTACTACCAGATGGACAACGGTGCACGTCTGCAATTCCAGATCAGCTATGACGGAGGAACCACATGGAACAACCTCGGCGAGGAAATCAACCTCGGCGCCTTCAAGGACAGCCGCTGGCACGGCAGATCGTCTATCGCGACACCTACCACGACCAGCGACGACGTCGTATTGCGCGTGATAAACCGCAATAAGAGTAGTGTCAATATAGGTAACGACTTTGCACTGGACGACATCCGTTTCGAGGCGATCACCTCGCAATCTTCCAATATCGCTGCTTACGAGCGTTTCCCCGTCAGATATCTCAAATGTGTCATCGACACGGCGACCTTCGTGCAAAGTCAGCCTGTAGGATGCGGTACAACGGTTGCCAATGTGGCTTTTGAGGTGGACTTCGTTCATCCGCGTGGCGATCTGTATATCTACGAAGGAGATAAGGAATTGGCGCATTTCTCGCATTTTGAAGTCGGAGACGAGACAACTTCCTTTACCGGCTTTTTGAGGAATCAGCCTGTTGACAACAAAGACCATACGCTGACGGTTTATTTCGACGATGGAAATGTCAGAACGGATGCGCCAAGGCAATATGTTTACAATGCGAAAGCAGTGCCGTCTCTTAATCTCAAGAGCCTTGCGTGGGGTGAAGTGGGATGCGATGATACGAAAGTCACGCTGACGGCTGTGATCGAATATACCAACCAGAACGGCTATCTCACCGCTGACGTGGATGGCAAACCTGCCAAAGAACCGGTGATTTACGACGGAGAAAACGATGATCTGCACGAACTAACACTGACCTTCCCGGGCTTGGTAGCAGACGGCAAAACAGGCCATGTACTGAACGTTAATTTCGACGGTTCACACGGCTGCTCCATCGTGGATTATGCGATACCTACGGCCGCTCCGTATATGCCGTCTGTGACAATGAATACCCCGGAGATACAGCCTTACCTGTGCAGCGACAGGACGTATGATGTCAAGGTCTCGGCTTCTTTTGCCAACGGCCAGGCACACGACATTATTTTCA
Organism: Paludibacteraceae bacterium; assembly: GCA_017425065.1. GTDB lineage: Bacteria > Bacteroidota > Bacteroidia > Bacteroidales > Paludibacteraceae > Colicola. Next base: position 4,818 of record JAFPJV010000034.1, on the reverse strand, counting down.
AGGATGTGGACACGGGTGATGAGATACGCGTTCCGACGGCAGCAGGCGACAGAAGTGCCGAAGCCATCTTCTCCGGCTACAGTTGGGACAACGCTCCTGCTACGCACCAGTATAATGTCTATTTTGACGGTGCAACGACTTGCGACCATAAGAAATCATTCACGTCGCCGACTCCTTCCCGTATCACGCCGTCGTTCGACGTGACGGTAAGTCCGACGGCATGCGGCACACTCAACTACTCCCTGTCCGGCACCGTCAACTTCACGGCTCCGGATGGCGACTTGATTGTAGAATATGATGCGGATCACCGCGCAGTCGTTTCCCTGCCCGAAGGCAGCACGTCGGCGAACTTTGTGATCAACGGCATGACCGAAGCCAATGACATGGCTGATGCCACGGCACCCGGTATGCAGCTCCGCGCTTGGTTCTCCAATCAGGCTGGCTCGCCGGCATGCGTTGTGCGCTCTCAACGTTTCTTCGCGCCGGTCGTTCCGTCCGTGGATACCTTGCAGACCCGCTTCCTGCCGATAGGCTGTCAGGATAAGTTTGCCACCCTGTCGTTCGACCTCGCTTATACCAATCAGCAGGGAACGTTCACCTATTGGGTGGATGATATTTTGCCGAAGCAAACAGCCGATTATTTAAAGGGCAATACCAATGAGAACGAGTTGAATGGCTTGTTGTTTGGCAATATCCCGGCCGACGGCAAACAGCATACGCTGCATGTCGAGTTTAGCGACGCCAACAGTTGCAAGCCGACCTACTTGCTGCCTGCAGTGCCGTTGTCTTACGCTATTGATACGGTCGATGTCACCGGCGTTCCGGCGACTGTCTTGTGCGGCGAGGAAACCTACAACGTGAATGTCGTTGTCGAAACGCCGTACGACATGTCAGGAGAAACCATCATCGTTCAGCACGGCAACAATGCAACTCCAGCTTATGCCACAGGCAAAAAGACAACCATACCTGTCACACTCGATATCTTTAGCGCAGACCAGATAACGCTTGCGGCTGCCTTCGCTTCAGCGCCGGAATGTATGAAGACGAGCAACCTGTTCTCTACGCCGATACAGGCAACTTGCGTCAAAGACGAGGCCGTTGTCTGCGAAGGCGAGCCGTATCTCTGGGAGCACAACAATAAGACCTACGGACCGTTCTGGACTATCGGCGTGGATACCATTACCGACGATGCTAATCCGAAAGACTCATTGATCGTGACTGTTATGCCGCAACCCGAGATAACGCTTCTCAAGGTGGATACCGTCTATGAGGATGCAGCCGAGATCCATCTGCCTTACAGCATAAAGAAAGGCGATCCGAACTTGTTCGAAGTAACTATTGCCGGAGCGACTGTCACCTTGCCAGCTTCCGACGAACTCGAACTGGTTGTGCCGATGCCTGCAGGTCTGCCAACGGGCGATAACATCGCTACCGTAAAAGTGCGCAATGCGAACCTCAATTGCTTCATGGAAACTTCCGTGACCTTCCATGTGGCTGGTGTGCCGACAGTAACAGGTATTACCGTTACGCCGCTTGACGTACCTTGCGGAGCCGCTTCGTATAGCGTGAACGTACACGTGACATATATGAACCCGCGCGGGAACCTCATCGTCGAAGACTTGACGAACGGCCGTACGATCTCATGCCCTGTGGCCAAGATACCGTATGGCACCGTGGCTTCGCTGGATTCCGTTATCGACATTGCTTCGTTTGAGCCTGCAACGCTCAACTGGCAGGCTTATTTTGTCGGACGCGCTGCCATGACCGCTACTTCCGCCCTGCCGACCCTGCCGGTAATAAACATCAAGAATGTCAACCATGCTATTGCAGGCTGCAGCAAGACTTCGGATGTCACCTTCGATTTGGATTATACTTATCAGCGTGGAACCTTGTCCTACTGGGTGGATGGTATGGAGCCGAAGACGGAAACTTTCCTGGCCGACGACCCCAACCGGCAAACGCTTACGTCGCTTAGCTTTACGGGTATCCCCGCCGACGGCAAGGATCGTTGTCTGCACGTGAAGTTCGACGGTCTGAACAGTTGCGAGGATTCTGTCCTCTTGTCCGCATTGTTCACGCCCGTTATCGAATCGGTTGTTGTTGTGCCGAACACGACAACGGTGCGTTGCGACGAGTTCTCTTATACGGCGAATGTGACGATTAACACCCCGTATGATGCAACGGGTCGCACGGTGGCTCTTACATACGAAGGCAATAGCACGCCTATCACGCTGACGGGCAACCCGACGACGGCCGTGCTGACTCTGACCACGCTCGACGCGAAAGGTTTGACAATCGATGCCAGCTTCATTGATGCCACGGGTGCTCCGGGATCCATCTGCAGCACAACCAGCGACCCCTTCGATGCACCGACGCAGTGGACGTGCATCAAGGATACGGCGACCATCTGTCTGGGCGACAGTTATCCGTGGAATGTGACAGGACTATCCTATTCGCCGGCTACGGTCGGACTGACTAAGATCGACCATAATTACGATACCCTCTATCTCTTCGTCAAAGCCGAGCCGGCTATACGCATTGCGTCTATCGACCGCGTCTGCGACGATGAGACGGAAATCAGTTGGCCGTTCACGGTTACTGCCGGAACGCCGGATATCTTCTCCGTGAATATCGCAGGCAAGGATTATCCGCTGACTGTCAAGGGTTCCGACTTGGTTCTCTCGCCGGCTCCGGCATTGACGGCGGGCGATTATCCGTTGACCTTCACGATCGGAGATTCCGAGATCACTTGTACTTCAACCGTCTCCGCTACGCTTTCCGTAGCGTTGTCCGGCCGGATGTACAGCAAGTGGACGGATGTGCTCTTTATCGACAATTCGGCGTCAGTCTATGTGGCTTACCAGTGGTACAACAACGGTGTCGAGATGGCCGGTGAAACCCAGCAGCGTCTCTACGACAGCAACGGTCTGCCCGGCACCTACTATTGCCGCTTGACGACCGCCGACGGATCGGTATTCTACACCTGTGCGCAGTCCTTCGACGAAGTGACGCCGAGTCGTACCGTAGATACCTCTTCCAAGATCAAGACGGTCGCTGTCTATGACCCGATGGGACGTCTTGTTACCGGCAAACTGAACAAGGGTATTTATATCATTGTGGAAGAAGTGAATGGCGAAATGCGTACACGCAAGATAGCCATCTATGAGTAAAAAACGTTCGGCATATTATGTTGTCTGGCAAGGACGCGTCCCGGGAATATACGACTCCTGGGAGGCGTGCCAGACGCAAGTCAAAGGTGCAGAGGGGGCGAAGTATAAAGGCTTCGCCTCCCTTGCCGAAGCCGAACAGGCTTTCGCCTCTTCTCCCGAAAACTATATCGTCCGAAAAACTCAGAATATTCCGAATACTCTGAATACTCCGAATAATCAGAATACTCCGAATAATCAGAATACTCCGATTCCCTCTCCCCTGCTTCCCGCGCTGGCGGTGGATGCGGCTTGTTCCGGCAATCCGGGAGTGATGGAGTTTCGCGGCGTAGTGGCGGATACGGGCACCGAGGTGTTCCGCCGCGGCCCGTATCAGGCGGGCACCAATAATATCGGCGAGTTCCTGGCGCTTGTGTTGGGTTTGGCTTATCTGAAGAAACACAACCTCCCGTGGAACCTCTATTCCGACAGCCGTACTGCCCTGTCTTGGCTCCGCAAAGGGCATGCAGAAACCAAACTGGCGTGTACACCTGTTAATCAGGAACTCTTTCTCATGCTTCGCAAAGCCGAACAGTGGCTGCACGAGAACACATGGACGACTGCCGTCTTGAAGTGGGATACAGAGCATTGGGGGGAGATTCCCGCCGATTTCGGACGAAAATAAATTGCAAACCTAAATTGGCAAAAAGCAGAATTATACGAAATTTATTTCCGTATATCATAAAAAATGAGTAATTTTGCAGTCGGTTTTAAAAGAACACAATAAACAAATCAACTAATAAACAAATTATCAAAAAAAATTATGACAAAAGTTGCTATTAACGGTTTTGGCCGTATTGGTCGTCTGGCTTTCCGTCAGATGTTTGAGGCTGAGGGTTATGAAGTAGTTGCTATCAACGACTTGACCAGCCCGAAGATGTTGGCTCACCTCTTGAAGTACGACACCGCTCAGGGTGGTTTCGCTGGTAAGTTTGGCGAAGGAAAGCACACGGTTGCTTTCAAGGACGCTGTTCTCGCTGAGGACGGTAAGACGGTTCTCACGCCGGGTTCGATCACGGTGGACGGTCGTGAAATCACTATCTATGCAAAGCCGAACGCTGCTGAGCTGCCTTGGGGCGAACTCGGTATCGACGTTGTGCTCGAGTGCACCGGTTTCTATACCAGCAAGGCAAAAGCTGAGGCACACATCCAGGCTGGCGCCAAGAAGGTTGTTATCTCTGCTCCTGCAGGCAACGATCTGCCTACTATCGTTTACAACGTAAACCACAAGACGCTGACTCCGGCTGACACCGTTATCTCCGCTGCTTCTTGTACCACCAACTGCCTCGCTCCGATGGCAGCTGCGCTGCATAAATTCGCTCCGATCCAGAGCGGTATTATGAGCACCATCCACGCTTACACTGGCGACCAGATGATTCTCGACGGCCCGCAACGCAAGGGTGATCTCCGTCGTAGCCGTGCAGGTGCGCAGAACATCGTTCCGAACAGCACCGGCGCTGCCAAGGCTATCGGTCTCGTTATCCCCGAACTGAACGGCAAGCTCATCGGTAGCGCACAGCGCGTTCCGACGCCTACCGGATCGACCACAATCCTCGTGGCTGTTGTTAAGGGTAAAGACATCACCAAGGAAGGTATCAACGCTGCCATGAAG
>JAFPJV010000033.1 GCA_017425065.1 Paludibacteraceae bacterium | reverse complement strand
GCGTAGGATTGAGCCAGTAGAGGCGGTATTGTCCGGAATTGACAGTTCCGGTAAGCGAAGCCGGAGCCGGCGGAGGAGTGGTATCTTCGAGGAGGTTAATGACCGCCGGTCTATTGCCCATATATGATTTTCCGCCGGAAGTAACAACTGCATAGATATAATATTTACCTTTCGGCGTAATATTGCGTGTATGCCACATATATTTCTCCACTTTGTTGTCCAGACCGGTCACGATAGGATTCATACCTTCGACGCCGGAAGCGTTCTCGGTCTGTGAGTAATAGAAGGAAACGGTAGCATCTCCCACGGGATTGAAGGTAAACCAACGAAGCATGACAGAGTCTTCAACACTAATTTCCTGTGCCGGCACGGTAAAGTTAACAGACGGGGTGATAACTTCTCCGTTCAGCAAGAAATCGTAGTTATAGAAAGGATTACCCACAGAATCATAAGCCGTCAGGTAGATATGCGAAGCATCGGCTGCCATGTCAAACGTAGAGAAACAAGATACCTGCTTGTAGAACATGGAGTATCTGAAGTCTTTGAGTTGTTTCTGCTGCGGGTAGTTGGCATCCCTGCCGCATCCCGGACGGACATAATGCACACCATCCTTATAGAGGTGTTCGAACGAGTGGTCGTCGCCGGAAAGAGAGATGATGTGCTTGCCCTGTTTTGCGTATTTCTCGAAAAGCGTTCCCATCTGCCGCGGTTCGTCTGCCCACTGACCGTGATAGCCGGTAGTATGCACACCGACATGGTGGCAGATGATGATCCAGGGTTTGTCACAGACATTGAGGATAGAGTCGGCCCAATGATACTGCTTGCTGCCCGGCAGGAATGCCGGCGAAGAAGGATCGCCGTTGAGGTTGAGCATGATTACATCCGCATTGCCGTAAACGAAGTGGAAATAGGCCTCGCCTCGCGGGTCGATGGTGTCTCCTTCGGATACACCTTCATGGCTGAACTGATGGAAATAATCGTAATAGGAGGACCAACGATAAGTAAACGGATCACCCGTCTCGTGGTTTCCGACGGAGGACATAACGGGCACCTGGCCGAGGAACTGCGCTCCCGGCGTGAAGTAATAGTTGTTCCAATTACGGTCATCACCTTTGGAGGACACAAAATCTCCGTTCATAAGCGCAATGTCGCAGTTGAGGCCGCAGATGAAGTCCTGCATGTTAGACCAGTTGTTACGTGCATTGCCGTGTATGTCGCTGATGGAGAAGATACGGAAAGCCGTTCCCTGTTCGGGTGCCGTCTTGGTCCAACTGATTTTCGGATACCGGCGATTAGCATTCTTACCGACCGTGAAATAATAGCGTGTGTTCGGCTGGAGATCGGTGAGAGTGACCACATGCACATATCCTTCGTCCGCAACCACCCATCCGTCGCTTGTTACTATTTGCCGGTCAAGGTGGGCGGAGTCTGTGCCGTAATAAACCAAAGCTTCCGTCGGCTCTACTTCTTCGGACATCTGCCATAAGATTTTGACGGAGTTGGTGGTCGGCGCCATCGAATACGGCTGTTTGTATGGGATGTACGGGTCGTTGGAGTTGTCGTAATTCTCCGTCGAAACGCCCCATCTTGGGTCTCCAAGTGTGCTCTCATCCGTTCCTGCGGCTACCGCCGGACTATTCTTGTATAATTGGAAATTGCCGGCGTTTGCATCCACAAAATAGGGATTTCGATTGATGCAGGCGACGGATTTCGCACCTGTTGACAGTTTGAGCGGCGCATTGCAGGAGAGGCAGTTCTCAATTCTGGAATCGCCGCCGTAGAGTGCAAAGCTGACAGCTCCGCTGCGCTCCTCTGTATTCATGAAGATGCAGTTGGTTACATGGCTACCCTGAATATTTGCCAGATAGACGCCGCGCGTATCAGTGCTGTTATAGAAAGTGCAATGGTCGATTTCGAGTGAACCCTGCAAGGGTATCACGTTGTTCTCGTCGCCAGCATGAAGATAGATGATGCGTCCTGTGCCGTTCGGTCCACCATCGAAGGTGCTGTTGCGGATAGAAAGGCTATTTATCTGGAACGGTATCTTGGTGGCCGCTATGCCGCGCGCGGAATTAGCTTCTCCTCCACCCATCCGAAAGAGGCAGTTGTCAACCGTCAGTTGGTTGATATAAGGACATTCCTGCTCTGTATTATAGGCCCGAATGAAATAACCGGGGCATCCGGAGAGTTCGCAGTCACGGACGATGACATTGTAGGGACTGCTGCCGGGCATCATTCGCACGGCTTCGCCGGAACTCCGGATATTTACGCCCTGAATGGAAAAGTCCGCCGAGACTTCGAAACGGCTTGTGAGAATAACAACGGGCTTTGCGCCTTCTGCGGCCTGGATGGCAATCCCAACAGCCGGTTTGACGGAAGACTCGGAGTACTCGCCGTCCGTCAGCACAAGGACATCGCCTGCCGAAGCATTCCCGACGGCTGTTTTGATAGTGCCGGAACCGGGAGATACATGGATGGTAGCGGCATGAAGCGTTGCAACGTATAAGAGCGCACCCAATAAAGAGATAAAAGTCTTATTCATGGAATAGGTGTGTTAAAACTATTTTCCAAGGGTTCAAAGTCCAACAATGATTCACGAAACGGCTAATTAACCGAACAAGCCGAAATTCCGTTTTTATAAAGGCGGCGCGCCAAATGACGCGCCACCTTTCTATCGGGCACACAAATCTCGAAAGGGAGAGCGTGCTGGGTTCCGGGATTATTACATCGGCTCAACTCCTCCAGGAGGAACAGAACCTCCTAAACCGAGAGTGCCGCCGCCGACGCTACTAATCTTACAGATGTTGTTCGCAAAATACATCTGTTGCAACTCTGTTGCCGGTTGAATATATACCTTTTTCATACTAATTCTATTTTTAAATGTTCTACAAATTGTTTACTTGTGTTTTAAGTATATTATTCTTTATTCAACCCTAACTCCCATTACGTTATAGCGGACGCCGTCACGGATGATGATGAGCATGCCGTTTTCAATGAGTTTTTGGCTGTTGGCTTTTGGTAGTTGGTCAACGTTCTCCATTCCTGTAGTGGTGTTTTCGCGTTCCACGATGCGTGCACCTTTGATGAAGTGAGGTCCATCTGGGATATCGTGAAGAACGAACCAAGCACGGAATCCGCCGACAGGTGTTGCAGCGCTCTTGTTGAAATAGAGCAAGTCATTTCTACCGAGGAAGAGGTTTTCTTCTCCTGCCGGAATATTTGTAGCGACAAACGTACCTACGAAATCAGCCTGATCCTTTGTGGTAGCAGATGGTGCCGAGGCCATGAACTGCACATTCTCAAATACCGGATTAACAATATTCTTCGACGGTTTGATAAGATGCGGTGTTCCTTGCCAAATGTCTGAGGAGGTCTTGAAATTCAGTTCCAAGATAGATTCGGTGTCATCCAAGTTAGCGCCATCCAACACTTTCAGTACTACGTCCTCTCCAAATACTTTTCTCGCTTCGCTTCCGCTAACATAAATAGGCAAGCAGATGGT
>JAFPJV010000032.1 GCA_017425065.1 Paludibacteraceae bacterium | reverse complement strand
TGAACAAGTGCGATATGGTTGACGATCCCGAAATGCTCGACTTGGTTGAGATGGAGATGCGTGAGCTGTTGTCGTTCTACGAGTTCGACGGTGACAATACTCCGATCATCCGCGGTTCTGCTCTTGGCGCACTGAACGGTGTTCCCGAGTGGGAGGACAAGGTAATGGAGCTCATGGACGCTGTTGACAACTGGATCCAGTTGCCGGTTCGCGCCGTTGACAAACCGTTCCTGATGCCGGTTGAGGACGTATTCTCAATCACAGGTCGTGGTACCGTTGCTACCGGTCGTATTGAGACTGGTGTCGTTAAGGTTGGTGACGAGGTTCAGCTCATCGGTCTTGGCGCAGAGGGTAAGAAGTCGGTTGTTACCGGTGTGGAGATGTTCCGCAAACTGCTCGATCAGGGTGAGGCTGGTGACAACGTAGGTCTGTTGCTCCGCGGTATCGACAAAGACGAAGTTAAGCGTGGTATGGTTATCACCCACCCGGGTGTTGTTAAACCTTACAGCGAGTTCAAGGCTTCCGTTTATATCCTCAAGAAAGAGGAAGGCGGCCGTCACACTCCGTTCCACAACCACTATCGTCCGCAGTTCTACATCCGTACGATGGACGTTACCGGTGAGATCACTCTGCCGGAAGGAACTGAGATGGTAATGCCGGGTGACAACCTGGAGATTACGGTTAAACTGATCTATCCGGTAGCTTGCTCCGAGGGTCTGCGTTTCGCAATCCGTGAGGGTGGCCGTACCGTAGGTTCTGGTCAGATCACCAAGCTGATTGACTAATTTGTCAGTCGAAAGTCAAAAGACTATAAACCGCTTGGGGCGTTGAGCCCCTGCGAAAACCCTCTACCAAATCAACGAGCGCATCTGCTCGTTGATTTGAGAGGAGGGACAACGGCGAGTTAAATGCGCATAGCGGGTTTCGGTCTCGCAAGTTTGTCCCGACGAACGGAAGTCCTCCAATGGTAGGAGAGCGGTCTCCAAAACCGTCAATGTGGGTTCGATTCCTGCCTTCCGTGCTGTTACATACATAGCTTCCAATTCGACTTTAGCACATGCTGGAGCCGAATTGTGTCGCGGAATAAAGTTAAACAAGTAAACAACAGAAAAAATCTACTAATATGAGTTTTGTAGAAAACGTCAAGGAATCGTACAATGAGTTGGTACACAAAGTAAGCTGGCCTACTCGCAACGAGTTGGCTCAGTCAGCAGTAATCGTGTTAATTGCTTCCATTATTCTCGCACTGATTGTCTGGCTGATGGACACTTGCTTTGAGTCGATCATGAAGTTTATTTACGGTCTGTTCTAAGAATTTGAAGATTTCAGAATTCGAAAATTTGAAGATTATGGCTGAAAGTAATTACAAATGGTATGTGCTTCGCGCTATCAGCGGCAAGGAGAACAAAGTAAAGGAGTATATCGAGAGTGCTTTGATCACCAGTTCGCTGTTCCGTGAGTACGTGTCGCAGGTACTGATTCCGACCGAAAAAGTCGTAACCCTTAAGAATGGCAAGCGCACCATCAAGGAGCGCAACCTGCTGCCGGGTTACGTGCTCGTGGAATGCAACCTCACTGATGAGTGCTATCCGCTGCTGCGTAATATTCCGAATGTCTTAGGCTTCCTGAGTGACATGAAGAATTCCCGTATCGCCGCCCCCGTATCGCAGGCCGAGATCAACAAGATCATGGGCTCGGTAGAGTCGGCGGAGGAAGAGTTGCAGTCAGAGGAGATGTATCTGGTAGGTGAGCGCGTGAAAGTGACCGACGGTCCGTTCAGCGGATTCAGCGGTACTATCCAGGACGTGCTGCAAGACAAACACAAACTGCGTGTGGACGTAACGATCTTTGATCGTCAGGTTCCGCTCGAGTTGAGTTACAATCAGGTAGAGAAAGAGTAGGAGGCCTCTGTTACGGGTCGTTAGTTACTACTCGGTAGTTTCAAATCATTAACCGGCCGAGGACGACAAGTCCGCTATTAGGCCAAAAACTATTAACAATCGTAAAACTATGGCTAAAGAAATTGCTGGTTTTATCAAGCTCCAAATCAAGGGTGGCGCTGCCAACCCGGCTCCTCCCGTTGGACCTGCACTGGGTTCCAAGGGTGTGAACATCATGGAGTTTTGTAAACAATTTAACGCCAGAACTCAGGACAAGGCAGGCAAAGTGTTGCCTGTTGTAATCACTGTTTATGCTGACAAATCGTTCGACTTTATCGTTAAGACTCCTCCTGTAGCTGTTCAGTTGCTCGAGGCTGCCAAGGTGAAATCCGGTAGCGCAGAGCCTAACCGCTCGAAAGTGGCAACCATCACCGAGGAGCAGGCGCAGCAAATCGCTCAGGACAAGATGACCGACCTCAACTGCTTCACCGTTGAGTCGGCTCTCAAAATGGTAAAGGGAACTGCTCGCAGCATGGGTATCATCGTTAAGTAAAACTAACTTCAATCCACATCAACAATTATGGCAAAACTGACAAAGAAACAGAAGCTTGCTGCTGAGAAGATTGAAGCTGGCAAGCTCTACACCATCCAAGAGGCAGCCGCTCTCGTAAAAGAGATCACGACTACCAAGTTTGATGCAAGTGTAGATATTGACGTTCGTCTGGGTGTAGATCCCCGTAAGGCTAACCAGATGGTTCGTGGCGTCGTTGCACTCCCGAACGGTACAGGTAAAATCGTCCGCGTTTTGGCACTCTGTACTCCCGACCAGGAAGCTGCCGCTAAAGAAGCCGGTGCTGACTACGTAGGTCTGGACGAGTACATCGAGAAGATCAAAGGCGGCTGGACGGATATTGATGTCATCATCACCCAACCTCAAATCATGGGTAAAATCGGTGCCCTGGGTCGTGTACTCGGTCCGCGTGGCCTGATGCCTAACCCCAAGAGCGGTACGGTTACCATGGATGTAGCCAAGGCTGTAAAAGAGGTCAAGGGCGGTAAGATCGACTTCAAGGTTGACAAGTTCGGTATCGTTCACACTTCGATCGGCAAGGTAAGTTTCACTCCGGAGGCTATCTCCGAGAATGCACTCGCGTTCATCGACACGATCAAGCACCTGAAACCCGCCGTATCCAAGGGTGAGTATATCAAGAGCGTTTATCTTTCCAGTACAATGAGTCCGGGTATCAAGATTGATACGAAAACGATTTAATTTTTAAACGAACAGACACAATTATGAAGAAGGAAGATAAAAACCTGGTCATTGAGGCCTTGGGCGCACAACTCAGCGAGTACTCGCACTTCTACCTGACCAACATCGAAGGTCTGGATGCACAGAAGACGAGCGACCTGCGTCGCGCCTGCTTCAAGAAAGATATCAAACTTGTCGTAGCAAAGAACACGCTGCTCAAGAAGGCTCTGGAGAACAAGGGCCTGGACGCAGAAATCTTTGAGGCACTGAAGGGTAACACTGCTTTGATGCTTTGCAACACCGGAAACATCCCCGCCAAACTCATCAAAGAGTTGACCAAGGGCGACAAGACCGGCGAGGCAAAACCGCAACTCAAAGCTGCTTACGTAGAAGAGACTATCTACATGGGCAAGCAGAACCTGGATTTCCTCTGCGCTATCAAGTCGAAGAACGAACTTATTGCAGACATCGTTGCTCTGTTGCAATCGCCTGCTAAGAACGTTGTATCCGCTCTCCAGTCCGGTGGTAACACGATCCACGGCGTACTGAAGACCCTGGGTGAGCGCGCCGAGTAATCAGCCGCGCTGTTCGCAACCCGAAAAAACAGTCAAAAGTCAATAGTCGAAAGTCGAAAGACAAGGGACGCTTGACTCGACAAAATAAACAAGAATTAATAATAACATTTTAAATTTATACAAAAATGGCAGACATTAAAGCTATTGCTGAAACCCTGGTTAACCTTACTGTTAAGGAAGTAAATGAACTCGCAACCGTTCTGAAAGAAGAGTACGGAATTGAGCCTGCAGCTGCAGCTGTTGCAGTTGCTGCCGGCCCTGCAGCCGGTGCAGCCGCTGAGGCTGTTGAGGAGAAAACCTCGTTCGACGTTATCCTCAAGAGCGCCGGTGCACAGAAGTTGCAAGTAGTAAAGGCTGTTAAAGAGCAAACCGGTCTTGGCCTGAAAGAGGCTAAGGACATCGTTGACGCTGCTCCTTCTGCAGTGAAGGAAGGTGTTGACAAAGCTACTGCTGAAGCCCTCAAGAAAGCTCTCGAAGAGGCTGGCGCAGAGGTTGAGCTCAAGTAATAACCTACCACATGGTGGTAATAGGTTTAGATCCCCATTCCGGGGGTCTAAACCTTTTTCGCTGAAATAAGGGTAACAATAAAGATAACTGAAAATTTGGTAATAAACATGCGGTTTTAGTTAATAAAGATTAAATAACAAAACCATCGATTTAGCTCTAAATTATTCATTACCAACAGAATATCAATGTTATTTTAAATACCATACTTTAAATTTATGGCAACAAACAATCAATCGCAAAGAGTCAACTTCTCTTCTATTCAGAAGCAGATGCCTTATCGTGACTTTTTGGAGATTCAGTTGAAGTCGTTCCACGATTTCTTCCAGATGGACTCCACGCCGGAGCAGCGTCGCAAGGAAGGATTGTACAAGGTGTTCTCGGAGAACTTTCCCATTACGGACACCCGCAACAGCTTCAACCTAGAATTTCTGGACTACTATGTAGATCATCCGCGTTACACCATTGAAGAGTGTATTAAGCGTGGTCTGACGTACAATGTGCCCCTGAAGGCCAAACTGAAATTGTCGTGTTCGGATCCCGATCATGAGGATTTTGACACGGTGATTCAGGACGTGTTCCTGGGAACTATCCCGTACATGACGCCGAAGGGAACGTTTGTCATCAATGGTGCTGAGCGCGTTGTCGTCAGCCAGTTGCACCGTTCGCCGGGTGTGTTCTTCGGCACGTCGGTTCACAGCAACGGCACGAAACTCTATTCGGCACGTATCATTCCTTTCCGCGGCTCGTGGATCGAGTTCGCCACCGACATCAACAAGGTGATGTACGCCTACATCGACCGTAAGAAGAAACTGCCGGTAACGACGCTGCTGCGTGCTATCGGTTTTGAGTCGGACAAGGATATCCTGGATTGCTTCGACCTGGCGGAAGAGGTACGTTGTACCAAGGCCGAACTGGAGCAGTTCATCGGTCGCCGTCTGGCCGGTAATGTGCTCAAAGCATGGTCGGAGGACTTTGTCGATGAGGATACCGGTGAGGTAGTTACCATCGAGCGTAACGAAGTCATTCTGGAGCGTGAGCAGGAACTGACAGCGGAAGCTATCGAGCGTATCTTGGAGTCGAACATCAAGACCATCCTTCTCCACAAAGAGGAGGAGCGTGAGAGCGACTACTCGATCATCTTCAATACCTTGCAGAAAGACCCGTCGCACTCGGAGAAAGAGGCTGTCCTCTACATCTACCGTCAGTTGCGTAATGCAGAGCCTGCCGATGATGCTACGGCACGTGAGATGATCCAGAACCTGTTCTTCTCGCAGAAGCGTTATGACCTTGGCGAGGTAGGACGTTATCGTATCAACCGCAAACTCGGCATGTCGATTCCGGACGATGTACACGTGTTGACCAAGGAAGATATGATTGAGATTATCAAGTACTTGGTAGAGCTCATCAACTCCAATGCCGATGTAGATGATATTGACCACCTCTCGAACCGTCGCGTTCGTACCGTGGGCGAGCAACTCTACAACCAGTTCGGCGTAGGTCTGAACCGTATGGCCCGTACAATCCGTGAGCGTATGAACGTTCGCGACAACGAGGTCTTCACGCCGACCGACCTGATCAACGCCAAGTCCGTATCGGCTATCATCAACTCGTATTTCGGTACGAATGCACTGAGCCAGTTCATGGATCAGCAGAACCCGCTGGCCGAGATCACACACAAACGCCGTGTATCGGCTCTGGGTCCCGGCGGTCTGAGTCGTGACCGTGCAGGATTCGAGGTGCGTGACGTACACTACACCCACTACGGCCGTCTCTGTCCTATTGAGACGCCGGAAGGCCCGAACATCGGACTTATATCTTCGCTCTGTATCTATGCCAAGATCAACGATCTGGGATTCATCGAGACCCCGTATCGTCAGGCTAAGGACGGTGTCGTAGATCTCAACAACGACAATGTCGTCTTCCTCACCGCTGAGGATGAGGAGAATATGGTGGTTGCACAGGGTAATGCTCCCCTTCGCGAGGATGGTTCGTTCATCCGTTCGAAGGTGAAGTCGCGTTACGGTGCCGACTTCCCGGTAGTAACTCCGGGTGAGGTCAATCTGATGGACGTAGCTCCTTGCCAGATTGCTTCCGTGGCTGCTGCTTTGATTCCGTTCCTGGAGCACGATGATGCTCACCGTGCATTGATGGGATCGAACATGATGCGTCAGGCTGTTCCGTTGATCACCTCCGAGGCTCCTATCGTGGGAACCGGTATCGAGGAACAACTGGTAAAAGACAGCCGTACCCAGATTGAGGCGGAGGGTGACGGAGAGGTAACCTACGTGGATGCCGACATCATCCGTATCCGTTACGACCGTTCCGAAGAAGAGGAGTTCATCTCCTTCGACCCGGCCGAGAAAGAGTACAAGATGCCCAAGTTCGAGAAGACCAACCAGAATACGACCATCGACCTTCATCCTATTGTCCGCAAGGGCGACCACGTGACGAAAGGACAGCTGCTCACCGAGGGTTATGCGACCCAGGGTGGCGAATTGGCACTTGGAAAGAACCTGAAGGTAGCTTATATCCCTTGGAAGGGTTATAACTATGAGGATGCTATCGTGCTCAGCGAGCGTATCGTCCGCGAGGATATGTTTACTTCGGTTCACGTAGTGGAGCAACTGCTCGAAGTACGTGAGACCAAGCGCGGTCTGGAGGAGTTCACGGCCGATATACCGAACGTATCCGAAGAGGCAACCAAGGACTTGGACGAAAACGGTATTATCCGAATAGGTGCTTACATTGAGCCGGGTGATATTATGATCGGTAAGACCACGCCTAAGGGCGAGACCGATCCGTCGCCGGAAGAGAAACTGCTGAAGGCTATCTTCGGTGAAAAGGCCGGTGACGTGAAAGATGCTTCGCTCAAGGCCAGCCCGTCGTTGGACGGTGTCGTTATCGACAAGCGTCTCTATTCCCGCACATCCAAAGACCGCAAGCAGAAACTCGAGGATAAAGCGAAGATGCAGAAGATGGACGAAGAGTATCAGAACAGACTCGGAGAACTTCGCGAACTTCTCATCGACAAGCTTTACAGCCTGTTGAAAAACAATCTGGCGCAGAAAGTGGAGGACTTGGTGGGTACCGTACTCATCGAGAAAGGTCAGCACTTCAGCAAAGAGCGTCTGCACAATATCGACTTCCAGACCGTTATGTTGGACGGTTGGACTGCCGACGAACATAAGAACGATCTCATTCGTCGTTGTGTGATGAACTTCCTCGACAAACAGAAAGAGATGGATGCCAAGCTCAAACGCGAGAAATTCAACCTCACCATCGGTGACGAACTGCCCAACGGCATTATCAAGATGGCAAAGGTCTATATCGGCAAGCGTCGTAAGATCCGCGTGGGTGATAAGATGGCCGGTCGTCACGGTAACAAAGGTATCGTATCGAAAATCGTGCGCGTAGAGGATATGCCGTTCCTGGCAGACGGTACGCCGGTAGATATCGTATTGAACCCGATGGGTGTGCCTTCGCGTATGAACATCGGTCAGATATTCGAGGCGGTGCTCGGTTGGGCTGGAGCCGAACTGGGTGTTAAGTTTGCAACGCCTATCTTCGACGGTTGTTCGCTCGACCAACTCGACGAGTGGACCGACAAGGCCGGTCTGCCGCGTGCCGGTAAGACCCAGCTCTACGACGGCGAGACAGGCGAGCCGTTCGACCAGATGGCTACTGTAGGTGTCACCTACTTCATGAAACTCGGCCACATGGTTGACGACAAGATGCACGCCCGTTCTATCGGCCCGTACAGCCTGATCACCCAGCAGCCGCTCGGCGGTAAGGCACAATTCGGTGGACAGCGTTTCGGTGAGATGGAGGTCTGGGCTCTCGAGGCTCACGGCGCCGCTCACACGTTGCAGGAGATCCTGACTGTCAAGTCAGACGACGTTACCGGTCGTGCACGTACCTATGAGGCTATTGTCAAAGGCGAGCCGTTCCCGACACCGGGATTGCCCGAGTCGCTCAATGTGCTGCTGCACGAGTTACAAGGCTTGGCTCTAAGTATTAATATGGAATAAAACATCTCAATCACTCAAACATTATGGCTTTTAAACAAGAGAATAAGAAAACGGGTTTCACCAAGATCAGTATCGGTCTTGCTTCACCTGACGAAATTATGCAATTGTCGAGTGGTGAGGTGCTGAAACCGGAAACCATCAACTATCGTACCTACAAACCCGAGCGTGACGGTCTGTTCTGCGAGCGTATCTTTGGTCCTACCAAGGACTATGAGTGTCATTGCGGAAAGTACAAACGTATCCGTTACAAGGGAATTGTCTGCGAGCGTTGTGGTGTAGAAGTTACCGAGAAGAAGGTTCGTCGTGAGCGTATGGGTCACATCAAATTGGTGGTACCTGTTGCCCATATCTGGTATCTCCGTTCGCTGCCGTCCAAGATGTCGGCGCTGCTCGGTATCCCTACCAAGAAACTGGATGCTATCGTTTACTACGAGAAGTATGTGATTATCAACGCAGGTGTGCTGACCGGTCAGGCAATCGGTGACGACATCGTGGAGAATAACATGCTGCTCGACGAAGACGAATATGCAGAATTGATGAGTCGTCTGCCGGCAGAGAATCAACTGCTTGAAGACAACGACCCCGACAAGTTCATCGCCAAGATGGGTGCCGAGGCGTTGTATGAGATGCTCTGCAAGATCGATCTGGACAAACTCAGCTACGAGCTTCGTGACCTGGCTGACAAATCGAAGACCACGTCGGCTCAGCGTCGTAACGACGCATTGAAGCGTCTGCAGATCGTAGAGGCTTTCCGTGCGTCGAAGAACCACAACCGTCCCGAGTGGATGATTCTGCAGGTAGTACCTGTGACGCCGCCCGAGTTGCGTCCGTTGGTACCGCTGGATGGCGGACGTTTCGCTACGTCTGACCTCAACGACCTCTATCGCCGTGTAATCATCCGCAACAACCGTCTGAAACGACTCATCGAGATCAAGGCGCCGGATGTCATTCTGCGCAACGAGAAACGTATGTTGCAGGAGGCAGTGGACAGCCTCTTCGACAACAGCCGCAAGACCACGGCTATCAAGTCGGAGGCCAACCGTCCGCTGAAATCGCTCTCTGACTCGCTCAAAGGTAAACAGGGACGTTTCCGTCAGAACCTGCTCGGTAAACGTGTGGACTATTCCGCCCGTTCGGTTATTGTTGTAGGTCCGGAACTCAATATGCACGAGTGCGGTCTGCCTAAAGAGATGGCAGCCGAACTCTATAAGCCGTTTATCATTCGCAAACTCATTGAGCGCGGTGTGGTAAAGACCGTGAAATCGGCTAAGAAAATCATTGACCGTCGTGACCCGGTTATTTACGAGATTCTGGAGCATGTAATGGAGGGACACCCCGTTCTGCTCAACCGTGCCCCGACGCTTCACCGTCATGGTATCCTGGCCTTCCAGCCGCGTATGATCGAGGGTAAAGCTATTCAGCTCCATCCACTGGCATGTGCCGGATTCAATGCCGACTTCGACGGAGACCAGATGGCTGTCCATTTGCCGCTGTCCAACGAGGCTATCCTCGAGGCACAACTGCTGATGCTCGGCTCGCACAATATCCTTGACCCGGCGAACGGCAATCCTATCACCGTGCCTTCTCAGGATATGATTCTGGGACTCTATTACATCACCAAACCGCGCAAGGGCGTGAAGGGCGAAGGCCTGACGTTCTACTCCATGGAGGAGAGCGAAGTGGCGCTCAACGAAGGCAAGGTGGATATCCATGCACTCGTCAAGGTGCGTATCAGCGATATCGTGGACGGCAAACCCGTAACGCATATCATAGAGACCACTCCCGGTCGTGTGATGGTCAACCGTTTCGTTCCTTCCGAGGTAGGTTATCAGAACGTAACGTTGAAGAAAGGCGCCGTGAAGGGTATCATCTCCCAGGTTATCAAGGCTTGCGGTGTTGCTCGTACGGCCAAGTTCCTGGACGATATTAAGAATCTGGGTTACTACATGGCCTTCCGTGGTGGTCTGTCGTTCAACTTGAATGATATCCTCATTCCTGAGGAGAAGGCAGCCTTGATTGCCAAGGGCAACCAGGAGGTAGAGAATATCACCGAGCGTTATAACTTCGGTGAGATGTCTGACGACGAGCGTTACAAATCCGTTATCGACGCATGGAACAAGGTGGATCAGGAGGTGACCGATGTGCTGATGAAGCATATGACCGAGGCCGACCAGGGATTCAACTCCGTTTACATGATGATGGACTCCGGTGCCCGTGGTAACAAACAGCAGATTAAGCAGTTGGCCGGTGTGCGTGGTATGATGGCAAAGCCGCAGAAAGCTGGCTCGACAGATACACGTACGACCATTGAGAACCCTGTGCTCGCTAACTTCAAGGAAGGTATGTCCGTGCTCGAGTACTTTATCTCTACGCACGGTGCACGTAAGGGTCTGGCCGATACCGCTTTGAAGACGGCCGATGCCGGTTATCTGACCCGTCGTCTGGTCGATGTATCGCACGACGTGATTATCAACGAGGACGACTGTGGTACACTCCGTGGTCTGACAGCTCGCGCTATCAAGCAGAACGATGTCGTGGTAGCTACGCTTACCCAGCGTATCCTTGGTCGCGTGTCGGTTCATGATATCATCAACCCGCTGACGGACGAACTGATCGTAGCTGCCGGCGAGGAGATTCGTGAAGCAGCATGTGAGGCTATCGAGGCTGCAGGTATCGAGGAAGTGGAGATTCGTTCCGTCCTCACTTGCGAGTCGAAGCGTGGCGTATGCGCCAAGTGCTACGGTCGCAACCTGGCATCGCGTAAGATGGTGCAGAAAGGTGAGGCTGTCGGTGTCATCGCAGCACAGGCTATCGGCGAGCCGGGTACACAGCTGACGCTCCGTACCTTCCACTCCGGAGGTTTGGCAGGTAATGCCGCGACGGAGAACACCTACGCTATCCCGCGCGACGGTATAGTGGATATCGAAGACCTGCGTACGATAACGACTGCCGAGGGCGACGTGATCGTTGTCAGTCGTTTGAACGAACTCCAGTTGAAGGACGAGAAGACGGGTGTCGTTTTGACCACGTTCAATATCCCGTACGCTTCCAAACTTTTTATCACTCCGGGCGAGAAGTACGAAAAGGGTACTGTAGTCTGCGAGTGGGATCCGTACAAGGCTTCGTTGATCATCGAGCAGGACGGTATCCTTCGTTACGAGGACGTTATAGAGGGAGTGACCTGTCAGACCGAGGTGGATGACCAGACCGGTAAGAAAGAGGTTACTATCATTGATACAAAGGACAAGACCAAGATGCCTTCGGCTCATATCGAGGACAAGGACGGTAATATCCTGCGTACATACAACCTGCCTGTCAAGGCCAGCCTGGTGAATGCAGACGGTGCAGAAGTTAAGGTTGGTAGCCAACTCTTTACCGTGGCACGTGCCTTTGGTTCGGCTGGTGATATCACGGGCGGTCTGCCGCGTGTTACCGAGTTGTTCGAGGCGCGCAACCCGTCTAATCCGGCTCTTGTGGCTGAGGTGGACGGTGAGGTCTCGTTCGGCAAGATCAAGCGTGGTAACCGTGAGTTGTTCATCACGCCGAAGTTTGGTGAGAAGAAGATCTATCTCATTCCGCTCTCCAAGCAGATATTGGTTCAGGAAGGCGACTATGTTCGCGCAGGTGTAGCCCTCTCTGACGGTGCTATCACGCCGGATGACATTCTGGCTATCCAGGGACCGACTGCCGTTCAGGACTATATCGTCAACGAGGCTCAATCCGTTTATCGTCTCCAAGGTGTGGAAATCAACGACAAGCACTTTGAGGTAATCGTACGTCAGATGATGCGTAAGGTGGAGATTCAGGATGCAGGTGATACACGCTTCCTTGAGCACCAGATCGTGGATAAACTCGACTTCATGGAGGAGAATGACCATATCTGGGGCAAGAAAGTGGTAGTTGATGCCGGCGACAGCGAGTCGCTTCATGCCGGACAAATCACTACGGCACGCCGTCTCCACGATGAGAACTCTTCGCTCCGTCGTCGCGACAAGAAACTTGTTACGGCTCGTGACGCTACTTGTGCAACGGCAAGTCAGGTGCTCCAGGGTATCACCCGTGCTGCACTCGGCACCAAGTCCTTCATGTCAGCAGCTTCCTTCCAGGAGACGACCAAAGTGCTCAACGAGGCTGCTATTCAGGGACGTGTTGACCAACTCGAGGGTATGAAGGAGAACGTGATCTGCGGTAACCTGATACCTGCCGGTACAGGATTCCGTGAGTTCAGTCGCGTTTCTGTTCACAACGCTGAGGAGTATGCCGCTATGCAGGCGGCACGTGAGGCTGCGGAGAATGCTCTCAACCGTTTCGAAGAGTAATTACATGGCTAATCTGAAGCTTTTATATCGCAACGAGGCTGCTGGCGGCGTGCAAAACGCCGCCGGCAAGACCTTGCAGCTCGGACGAGAGCGAGGTCTTGTATTGGTCTTGTCTGAAGGCTTTGGAGAACAGCCTCACCCCGTAGCTCATCAGTTGGCAATAGCTACTGTCGAGCAGTGTTTCAAACCTGAGATACTGACCGACAAAATGCTGCAAAACCCGCTGCATCAGCTCGCGCGTACGTGCAAGTGTGTGGCCGATGCGTTCCGCCAGTATCATGCGGCGCGTCCTGATATCCAAGGCTTGGATGCCCGTACAGCGATTGTATGGGTCAAGGGAGGACAGTATTTCGTAGCCGGCGACTTGCGTCTGGTATGTTTTAATCCTGTGCTCGGTATGCGTGATCTGCCGGCTGGCAGTCCGGCTGCCTCGGAGATATACGAAGGCGATGTACTGCTCATCTCCACTTCCGACCGTTACAGGACGATGGACGACGTAGCGCTGGCTGAAACCCTTTCGGCACATGCCGATAACTTGGCGGAATGTTACCGCGCTATGGACAGCGCGCAAACCACGATGATGATTCAGGTGATTAGCGGCGGTAAGACACCTGTGAAATCTCAGGAGAAGCCGATAGAGAAACCTGTGGAAAATCCGGCAGACAACTCATTGGACGAACCGGTTGAAAAGGACGAACCCCTTGTGCCGATTCATACCAAGCCCGGTCACTACGAGACCCATGATGAGGCACTTCCTGTCGCGATTCGTGGTGAGAAATATTGGATTGTAGCAGCCGCCCTGATGGCGATAGCCGTTATCGTCCTCTTCTACTTTTTCTGAAAAAATCTTTCGATAATCAATTTCCAATGATCTCTCGTATCACGAGCGATGCAATGGTCATGCCGAATGTGCCGACCACCGGTGCCAGCGTGCCTTTCTCGCCACTTATCTCCTGCGAATAGACACATTGGAATTTCTTTTGCGGCAAGAGGCCGCTTTTTTTCATTTTGGTACGTAGTGCCCGCGCCAACGGGCAACCTTCCACTTTTCGGAACTCGGCGGTACGTATCTGCTGCGGGTCTGTTTTTCTGCCCGCACCCATCGAACTGAACAATACCGCATTGGTTTTCGTGGCTTCGTATATCAGTCGCATCTTGCAATCCACGCTGTCGATGGCATCAATGATGTAGTCGTACTGCCCGAGGTTAAACTCTCCCGCTGTGGACTCATCGTATTTGCAATCAATGGCCGTAATGTCTGCGTCCGGTATGATACTCAGGATACGTTTTTTCATTTCCTCTACTTTCGAGCAACCTATATTTTGTTGGGTAGCAACTATTTGACGGTTCAGGTTGCTCTCGCTCACCGTGTCGAAATCGACAATGGTCAGGTGGTGAATGCCAGTGCGCACCAGTGCTTCGGCGCACCAGCCGCCGACGCCGCCAACGCCGAATAGTATGACGCGTGTCTGTTGCAGCCGCTCGAAAGCCGCTTCGCCTATCAGTTGTATTGTCCGTTCAAATACCATAACTTCCTAATTCGATGATCGGTAGTTGTTTATCGCTGCTTTAGCAGCATTGATTCCGTCCAGCGCCGAAGACGTGATACCGCCTGCGTAGCCGGCTCCTTCGCCGCAAGGATAAAGCCACGGGGTGCTGACCGACTGCATGGTCTCTCTGTCGCGCGGGATACGTACGGCACTCGAGCTGCGGCTCTCGACACCTACAATGACCGC
Source organism: Paludibacteraceae bacterium (assembly GCA_017425065.1). Lineage (GTDB taxonomy): Bacteria > Bacteroidota > Bacteroidia > Bacteroidales > Paludibacteraceae > Colicola. Next base: position 10,845 of record JAFPJV010000032.1, on the reverse strand, counting down.
TTCGTTTGTCAGGAAGCCCGGATATTTGCGGTTGAAGTCTAGGAAACCCTGCTGCAGACGTCGGCCGATATGCGGTGGAAGCCACTCGTCTAAACGGCTGCTGACAATGCCCGGGAGGTAACTGCATGGGGGTAAGTCGCGGCTGGCACGTCCTTCCACAAAATCACGCATCCGTTGCGCCGGTGCCTTGGCTCCGTTTTCCATTTCCCGTTTCCCGTTTCCGTTTTCCATTGGGTAAACTTGCTCGTGAGCAAGTCTCTCTAGGGCCTCTTGGTATCGCAATCCTGCCAACGGATCATGTTCAGGCAGGTCGTCGGGCCGTATTTCCACCACCATGCCCGAATTGGCGTAAGGCGAATTGCGATGGCTGGCCGACATGCCGTTGACAACGCAGCTCCCTGCATCACTTCCGGCCGGCACGATATGTCCACCCGGGCACATGCAGAACGAATAGACTCCCCGTCCGTCCACTTGCGTCACCATGCTATACGACGCATTTCCAACAAGTTCGATCAGGTTATCCGGTTTCCCGGCTTCGGAGGCACTTCGGTGGTACATCAGCCTGTTAATCAGTGTCTGCGGGTGCTCAGCGCGTACACCCATGGCGAAGCCTTTGGTCTCAAGCGTGACACCTTCTTCCATAAGCATATGGTACGTGTCATGTGCCGAATGACCGATAGCCAGGATTACCGGCGAATGGCTTTCGACTTTCGACTTTCGACTTTCGACATCTTTGAGACTGCGAACGCAGGTCTCAAAGTGTATCTCGCCTCCATGCTGGATAATGCACTCGCGCATTCGACGTATGATGCCAGGCAGGCGGTCGCTGCCTATATGGGCATGGGCTTCGTATAACACGCGGTCGTCCGCGCCAAAGTAGTGGAACAGTTCCATGACGCGTTGCATGTCTCCGCGTTTCTTGGAGCGCGAGAAGAGTTTGCCGTCCGAGAACGTGCCTGCACCTCCTTCGCCGAAGCAGTAGTTCGACTCGGGGTTCAGTCCTTCGTTGCGGTTCAGCAGGGCGATGTCGCGTTTGCGTTTCGCGACCTCTTTGCCGCGTTCGAAGATGATGGGTCGCACGCCGTTTTCTATACAGGTGAGGGCGGCGAATAGTCCGGCGGGACCGGCACCGATGATGACCACCTCATGTTCTGCGTTGTGGACGTCCTGCCATTGCGGGGTGGGGTATAGCGGTAGTGTGCTGTCGCGGAGGATATATCGGTTTTGGTCGTCGGTTAATAAGGTTAGATGCACTTTCAGCTCGCGCTGACGTGCATCTACCGAACGTTTCACGATGCGGAACTGCTGTTCCAACTCGTGTGCTTCCCGGGGGGATACTATGATTTGCGTGGTGTTCACGGCTTATTCGGCCGGTTTGAGCGAAGCCATGATTTGCTCCTCGATCTCGTTCTGCAAATCGGGGTTGTCGCGCAGCACGTTCTTCACGGCGTCGCGGCCTTGAGCCAGTTTGGTGTCGTTGTAGCTGTAGAAACTGCCGGACTTCTTGAGGATGCCGTGCTCTACGCCAAGATCCACTAATTCGCCCACTTTCGAGATGCCTTCGTTGAACATCAGGTCAAACTCGGCTTTCTTGAACGGAGGAGCTACTTTGTTCTTCACCACTTTGACACGCACTTGGTTGCCGATAATCTCGTCGCCGTTCTTTATCTGACCGACTTTGCGGATATCCAGACGTACGCTGGCGTAGAACTTCAGGGCATTACCGCCGGTCGTGGTTTCCGGGTTGCCGAACATCACGCCTATCTTCTCGCGCAATTGGTTGATGAAGATGCAGGTGGTCTGTGTCTTGTTGATCGTAGCGGTCAGTTTGCGGAGGGCTTGCGACATCAGTCGGGCCTGCAGACCAACTTTGTTGTCACCCATCTCGCCTTCGATTTCAGCTTTTGGAGTCAGAGCGGCTACTGAGTCGATGACTACCAAATCCACGGCCGAACTGCGAATCAGTTCGTCGGCGATGGCCAGCGCCTGCTCGCCAGAGTCAGGTTGCGCGATAAGCAGGTTGTCGGTATCTACGCCTAATTTCTCGGCATAGAAACGGTCGAAGGCGTGCTCGGCGTCGATGATAGCGGCGATGCCTCCCTGCTTCTGCACTTCTGCCATGGCATGGATAGCCAAGGTGGTCTTACCCGACGACTCCGGACCGTATATCTCCACTACGCGACCGCGCGGATAACCGCCTACGCCTAATGCTATGTTTAGCGTCACACTGCCGGTAGAGATGACAGGTACATCTTCTATCTTGTCGTCTCCGAGTTTCATGATAGCGCCTTTGCCGAAGTCTTTGTCGATCTTCTCCATCGCTAATTTCAGTGCTTTCAGTTTGTCTGCTGAAGGCATTTTCTTTTCGTCTGCCATAGTAGTATTGTATTTTATTTAATTTGTTTTCAATGTTTTTTAGCTAATTCATTATTTCTTTATCAGGATGCGGAAGGCGTCTGCAACGCGGCGGACAGGCACAAGTTCGATCTGTAGATTCTTGAGTGCAACCTTCTGACCGGCCGGGATGATGATGCGGCGGAAACCGAGTTTCTCCGCTTCGCGGATTCGTTGTTCCAAGCGCGCTACAGGACGTATCTCGCCTGCCAGACCGACTTCACCTGTCAGACAAGTGTCCGGATCCAACGCGATATCCATGTTCGACGACAATACAGCCGCCATGACGCCAAGGTCTATTGCCGGATCATTCACCCGCAGGCCGCCGGCTATATTCAGGAAGACGTCTTTTTGCAACAACTTGAAGCCCACGCGCTTCTCCAATACGGCCAACAGCATGTTCAGTCGTCGTCCGTCGAAGCCTGTCGAACTGCGTTGCGGCGTGCCGTAGGCTGCCGAACTGACAAGTGCTTGCACCTCGATCAAAAACGGCCGCATACCTTCCACAGCCGCTGCAATAGCGATGCCGGAGAGTCCCTCTCGGGCTGTGGAGAGCAACAGTTCAGACGGGTTGGTCACTTCGCGCAAGCCGTCCTGACGCATCTCGTAGATGCCCAATTCGGACGTGGAACCGAAGCGGTTCTTCTGGGCGCGGAGTACGCGATACATATGTTGTTGGTCGCCCTCGAACTGGAGGACGGTATCCACAATATGCTCCAGCACTTTCGGCCCTGCTAACGAGCCTTCCTTGGTGATATGGCCAACGATGATAAAGGGTATGTTGCGCGACTTCGCGAAGTCGAGTATGCGGGTCGCACATTCGCGCACCTGGCTCAGACTGCCTACCGAAGACTCGATGGCTTCCGTGCCAATGGTCTGGATAGAATCGACCACAACCAGTTCGGGTTGCAGTTCGGTAGCGAAGTCAAAGATACGTTCCAGCGAAGTCTCGGAGCAGATATAGAGGTTCTCGGGATTGCCGGCTAATCGCTCGGCGCGTAGTTTGAGTTGGCGCACGCTCTCTTCGCCGCTGGCATAGAGGGTACGACGGTCTTTGAGTTGGAGCAGTACTTGCAGGGCGAGTGTCGATTTGCCAATGCCGGGTTCGCCGCCTAACAGGACTAAACTGCCCGGCACTAATCCGCCGCCGAGCACGCGGTTCAACTCGCCGTTGTGCATGTCGATACGCATCTCCTCCGTCGCTTCTACTTCCTGGATGCGTTTGGGTTTGCTGTCAGTGGCTGTATTGCCCCTCTTGGCGGAGGCCGTTCTCCCCGCTCCGACGGGGAGATACTCCGCTTCATACGTACCCCATTCGCCGCATACCGGGCAACGTCCAAGCATCTGCGGCGCCTTCGCCCCGCAGTTGCTGCAAACATATTGTACACTCGCTTTCGCCATCTTTTATCTCTTCACTCTTCACTCTCAAAACTCTATCGTTTCGCCTTCGCGGGCAAGGAGGGTGCGCGGGAAGACGGGAAATGCCTCGTGGAGAAAACGCTCATGCTCATCCACACGGGCGGAGTAGTGTCCCAACAACAGTTGTCCTGCTTCGGCTTTCGCGGCCACGGTGGCTGCTTGAGCGGCTGTGGAGTGCATGACGTTCTTGCAAAGCGACTCGTGTTCGTTGAGGAACGTCGATTCGTGGTAGAGCAGATCCACGCCTTTTATCTGTTCGACAAATGATTCGGTGTAGCGCGTGTCGCTGCAGTATGCGTAGCGCTTGCGCGTCTCGCGCACGAAGCCTCCCATGCTGTCCGGCACGCGATGTGTCTCGGAGAACAGAAAACCGCAACAGGGCACGGAGTGCTTGAGCGGAATAGTCTCCACTTGTACGGTGCGGTCTTCAAAGATAACTTCGCGGTGACGCGGATTGATCGGATGGAAGACGATGTCATAGCTGTACTCTTCGCCGAAATAGCCGAGCCACGGCTGCATCAGACGCTCCAAATCGGGGTGGGCGTAGATATGCATGGGCTGCAGGCGATGTTGCATGGAGAGGGTGGATAGCAGTCCGATCAGCCCGAAGCAGTGGTCGCCATGCAGATGCGAAATGAATATATTGTATAGGCGCGACGTACGCACGCCCATACGCGCGATAGACAGCTGCACGCCCTCGCCGCAGTCAATCAGAAACGACTTGTCGCATAGTTCCAGCACTTGCCCGGATGGCGAGTTCTGAAACGTCGGGCGGGCGCTTCCGCATCCTAATATGGTCAGTTTCGCATTCACTCCTTTTGACTTTCGACTTTCTACTTTCGACTATTTCTCAACTTCTCTCGCATCTTGTCGCCGAGTGCGGATTTGCGTTCGATATGCTCTAATACGGCTTGAACGAACGAGTTGTTCTCAAAGTTGCCGCGTACGGACTCGAAGTCGGCCTGTCGTTGGCGGCTGTCGCCGTCGGCGCCGAAGCCGGTCTGGCTGTTCAGGTCAAACTCCTTGCGGGCATCGTCATAGACCATGCGGTCGAGATCCACCACGGCTTTTTGCCACTCGTCTATCGTGCGCAGAATCTGTTCGAGCGTCACCTTGTCGTAGGTGCAGCCCCATACTTGCTCCAGATGTTCCAGTGCCCATGTCCACTCGTAGGAGTAGTAGTGGGCGTGCATGTCGCGGAAGCGTTCCTGGATGTCGTCGAGGCTGAGTTTGCCGTCCTGGATATCGTTCAGCAGACGCGTCACTTCGGACAGTGGCGCTATCAGTCCTGCCATATCCACCCAGTCACCTGTGCCTGCTTCGCTGTCCGGACGCAGGGCGGCATGCAGGTCGTCGAGCGTCTTGATATCGGCTTTTTCCAGTCGGGAGATGAGCGAGTTGCCGAGGAACTTCTGAATACCGATCGAGTAGAGTGCCTTGCCGTGCTGCAACGAGGTGTTGCGGATCTTGCAGTTGTGGTAGCCGAACACTTCGGTGTTGGCGCCGGACAGTTCTTGCAGTTCTTCCAGCACTTCGCGGCCGTGCCACATCTTTTGCACCGTATAGGGCGAAAGCAGGTTGAAGTTGATCTGATCGAGCTTGTCGGGATCCTTGCGGTTGTCGCGCTTCGGCCATTTCTGTGCGTCGCGGATCGTTCCTACGGTACGCAGGTTCGCACCCGGCACGAGGAATGACTCCGACTGGTTCTCAATCAGGTAGGAGAACGGTAGTTCGCTGGTGTCGGCATGGTGGGTATGACGTCCCATGACGAGCGAGAAAGCGCCTATCTTGCTGGGCCATAGCAGGTAACTGTCGCTGGTGGTTTTCGCACCGCGTTCGGCAAGTCCCTGGTGGATAGGCCCGAGTTTGTACATGTGGTTCGACTGGTTGCTGCCCGAACCGGCGTTCAGGAACGAGAACATACCGGCGATGAGCAGGGTCGATTTATGGTGGGTCACGGTGTATGGGCCGGCGAATATGGCACATGCCTCGCCGTGCATACCCTGGCAGTTGCTGAAGAAGAGACTCTCGCCTGCCGAGTAGTGTTTGTCGAAGATACAGCCTTGGCCGACGAAGCACTTGTCCACCAGCGTGGAGTCGCCTATCGACACGCCGCTGCATATGATGAAGTCGGAGCACTTGACGCCCGAACCCAGTTTCACCGGTGCGGAAGCGTTGGATTGAACGGTTCCGTTCTTCAGACGGCTCACGCCCGACAGCACGGCGTAGTCACCGATGCGGGTGTTCTTTATCGTGCCGCAGTTCAGAATGCGTACGTTCTCGCCTATCTCGCCTATCGAGCTGCGTTGGCGGTCGGCATACTCGTCAATCATCCGCTCGAGTGTGGTGATCAGTTGCGGACGGTGGCGGTATAGTGTCATGACGTAGGCCAGGCTGGCGGACAGGCGGTCGAAGATAGGTATCTCGCGTCCGCCGCCTTCGTTCATCACCGCTACGCGGACGCCGTTGCCGAATGTCGTCTCGCCGTCCACGAGGATAGCGTTGATATTCTCGATACAGGTGCCACGACCGATGCGGTAGTTGGCGATGTAGTTGTTGATGTTGTAGAGTCGTACGTCATCGCCTATCTCCACGTTGTGGAGCATGGCGTGGTAGATGCCCGAGGGCACGCTGATGCCTCCTGGTAGTTCAAAGCCGCCGTCGAAGCGACCCATCTTGACGGTTCCGGAGAAGCGTACGTTCTCCACGCGGTCGGCACGGAAGCCCTCGCGCACAAGCACTTGGCTCCAGTCGGTAGCCGAACAGCCCTGCTGACGCAGTTGTTGCTGCTCGATATCGGTGAGATGTCTGTAGTTCATTGTTTAGGATGCGTATAGTTTGGTAAATACCTGTTTGGTGGTCTCGGGGAAGTCGGTTCCCATCAGCCACGCGTAGTAACTCGGGTCACGGCGGAAGATATCCTTCACGCGCTGGCCTTTGTATTTGCCGAAGTTGAACACTTCCTTGCCGTCGTTGTCGTAGGCGATACGTCCGGCAAAGTCGGCGAATAGCACTTGTCCGCGCGTGTATTCGTCCAGTGCCGCTACGGTGTCTGGCACGTCCGGATAGCGTTCCAGTTGGGCGAGCAGCACTTCGTATGTCGCCATCGTGTCGGCCTGTGCCGAGTGGGCGTCCTCCAAGTCCTTGCCGCAGTAGAACTTGTATGCAGCCGTCAGGTTGCGTGGCTCGTTCTTGCGGAAGATCTGGAAGGCATCCACCAGTTTCTTGCTTTTCAGGTCGATGTTGACTTTGGCGCGCAGCAACTCTTCGGCCAGCAGAGGCACGTCAAACGAGTTGCTGTTATAGCCGGCAAGGTCGCTGTCTGCGATCACTTGGACTATCTCCGGTGCTATCTCGGCGAAGCGCGGGCAGTCCTTGACGTCCTCGTCCGTGATGCCGTGTACAGCCGAAGCCTCGGCGGGAATAGGCATGCCGGGATTGACACGGAGTGTCTTGCCTTCGGCATTGCCATTCGGGTAAACCTTGTAGTAACTGATTTCAACGATACGGTCAGTACCTATGTTGATGCCGGTGGTCTCCAGATCGAAGAACACCAGCGGACGCTCTAATTTTAATCTCATATTGACTAACGACTAACGACCAACGACTAACGACCAACGACCTTTAGTCGTTCAGCAACATCGGCATGAGCAGCATCAGCAGCTCTTGGTTCTCTTGCTCCTCGCTCGGCAGGATGAGACCGGCGCGTGCAGGGTCAGCCAGACGGATCAGCACGTCGTTCGAAGCAACGGCTTGCAGTATCTCGATGAAGAACGGCGCTTTGAAGCCGATAGCCATCGGCATACCGCTGTAGTTGCAGGCGATGGTCTCTTCGGCGGATGTCGAGAAGTCGATGTCCTGTGCCGAGATCTTGATGCAGTTCTCGCTCAGCGCCAGTTTCAGCAGCGAGGTGCCCGAGTTGGCAAATACGGCGACGCGCTTGCAGGCGTTGACGATCGTCTGACGGTCAACGGTCACTTCGTTCTGGTTGTTCTGCGGAATGACGGCGTTGTAGTTCGGGAAACGTCCTTCTATCTGGCGGCAAACGATCTCGGTGCGGCCGAAGTTGAAGCGGGCGTTCTTCTGTCCGAAGCGAATCTGCGCCTCTTCCTCCTCTTTGCCCAAGATGGCACGCAGGATGGTAGCCGGTTTCTTCGGCAGGATAAAGCTCTGCGGCGTCACGCCCTTCACGGCATAGTTGATGTATCGAACCAGACGGTGGGCGTCGGTAGCAACCATCGTCAGTTGCTGCTCGTTCAGGTCGAACAGAATACCGTTCATTACCGGACGCAGTTCGTCGTCAGCGGTGCAGAAAATAGTCTTGTTGATAGCGTCAAGCAATGCTTGTGCAGGCATCGAGAAGCGGTTCACGTCGGCTTCCTCGGCAGGCATCTCCGGATACTCTTGTCCGGCAACGCCCACGAACGAGTAGGCACCGTTCGACGAAGTGATGTTCACGCCGTAGTTCTGCTCGTCGATGTCGAAACTGAGCGGTTGCTCCGAGAACTCTTTCAGCGTGTCGAGCAGCAGTTTGGCACCGCTGGCCACTTTGCCTTCGCCCTGTGCGTCTTCCACCTCCAGCGAGGTGCGGATGGTCGTCTCGCCGTCCGATGCGGTCAGCGTCAGCACATTGCCCTTCAGGTCAAACAATACATCTTCCAGTATGGCGAGACTGTTCTTCGCCATGATAACACGGCTCACTGCCTGCAACTGTGCAAACAATTTCGAGCTGGATACGTTAAATTTCATATGCGTAATACTTTAAGTTATTTATATGCGTTCCTTTTTTATCTTGTTAAGCGCCTTCTACGCCAAATAATCATTTAGCGTGCAAAATTACTACAAATATTTGGAATATGCAAATATTTTTCGAAAAAAACCTTAAAAATTAGTGTATATCAGAAAAAAGTTGTATCTTTGCGACTTTTTGAAAAGAAACACCACCACCTTTATCTTTGGGCAGGCAAGGATGGCGGGAAGCAGTTATTTACCTGTCAAGAATATGGGCATCACGGGATCATCTTCCGATCACAACCCGAGGGCGGCTCAACGACGAATCCTCTGGGGACACCATTAAGCAGGCAAAAGCCACCCTACGGGCACGTTCGGGGTGCGAACGTAGTGCGAACGAGGATGACGGCAGAATGAAAGAACATGCTCTTTTTCACCAAAAAAACGACAAATATGCGAGCATCTTCATTTTTTTTGGATAAAAAATTTGCGTATTTGAAAAATTTGTAGTAATTTTGCGGTCGTTTTCGCGCAATAGTCTCTGGCGATTGCATTAGGCGGGCGAGAATCGATGAGCGATTTAGCCGTTTTCGATGAGCAAACCTGGCCGAATAGTAGTGTATACTGTGCGCGTATTGTTAATCCATAAAACAAGTATTTAGAAATGGATTTGATTAAGATTGCCGAACAGGCATTCGCCGGTGAGAAGAAAGAGTTTCCGGCATTCAAAGCCGGTGACCAAATCACCGTAGCTTATCGTATCAAAGAAGGTAACAAGGAGCGTATCCAGGAGTTCCGCGGCGATGTTATTTGCATCCACGGCTCCGAGGACAAGAAGCGCTTCACGGTCCGCAAAATGAGCGGCAACGTAGGTGTAGAGCGTATCTTCCCTATGGACAGCCCCTTCATCGAGCGCATCACTATCAACAAGTACGGTAAGGTTCGTCGCAGCAAGATCTATTACCTGCGTAACTTGACAGGTAAGAAGGCTCGCATCCAAGAGCGTCGAGTTAAGTAAGATGAAAAGAGGAGCTGCACGGCTCCTTTTTTTGTTTCTATGGATCAATAACGGGAGATTGTTGTGTAATTCCGCTGAAAAAAAAAGATTTTTGTTAAATTTTCTATTTTTTTTTGCATATGTGGAATTTTTGTTGTACCTTTGCAGCCGTATTCATTTCCGCGCTGCGTGAGCGTACGTTAATTTAGTTCACGCCGAGGGAGGTGTCCACAAAGTGCGGGGGGATACGGACATTAGATAAAAAGCGTCTTAAACGCGCATTGTTTTGACTTACTGAAATCTGGTAAATTTCTTCGAACAAAACATTGCGACACTAAGATGCTCATGGTATGTATTTGTGTGTACGCGTGTTGGCGCGTACTTTAATGAATATACATACGGCGTGGGCTACGGTGTTGCTGTTTGTTCGAGAGGGCAATACCAGAGCCTCAGTAAGTGGAACGGCAATAGTGCAGTCCCGCTTTTTTTGTTGTGTATTTTATCAAGTAACTAACCATATTTATTAACTTAAAAACTCAATCATCATGAGAAAAAAATTCACTCTGTTGATCGCTCTGTTGGCGCTCTCTGTCAGCACATGGGCAACATCCACGGTCACGTGGACTGAACAAGACGTAGAGACGGTATCATTGACGTGCGAAAACGTAGATGATGTCCAAACTTCGTCTCCGATTAACGGTATTACGGTATCATTAACAAAAACGAGCGATGTTTACAACTGCCAGTTTACCGGTAAAGAACCTTGGATAACCGGTACCGGTGGATATCTTACGTTCACATCCTCGGTTGGAGACATCTCTGGTATTGTCATTACATGCAGTACCGTATATAACCAGCCTAACGAATTTAATCTTTCTACCGGTTGGACGTATATGGATGATGGTGATACCAAAACCTTTACTTGGGCTGGCACGGCTTCCAACGAGGTAATTTTATCCGGGAATGATCTTGATTTCGTCATTTCTTCCATCGTGTTTAGTGTAGAAGAGACTGAGCCGGGTCCTGTTGATCCGACGCCTTCCGAATCAACCGTTGAGTGGGGAACGTCAGACGTTCAACCGATATCATTGAATTGCGAAAACGTAGATGAAGTCCAAACCGCGTCTGAAATCAGTGGTATTACGGCATCGCTAACGAGAACAGGCACAGGCGATTACTCCTATTGCCAATTTATGAATAGAGATCTTTGGATCACGCTTAGTTGTGGATACCTTACGTTCACATCCTCTGTCGGAGACATCTCCGCTATCGCGTCCGGGTTCTCCTGCTGGAGCTGCTGCCAG